>JAPKCR010000182.1 GCA_026421135.1 Sulfitobacter sp.
CCAGCGGGAAGGCGGGACAAGAACCCGTCAAAAGCAAGTAATGCCTCAGCCGGTTTATCGGCTTCGGCCAGACGCGCCAACAGCCCGGGTTTCAGCTCTTCAAACAGATCGGCCCCCCGTGCGCTGCGCATTGCAGGATAGGTCAACCAACGGTCCAGAACGGCACTGTCAAACACATGGACGTCGGGGGCGTCAGGCTTCGGTGCATCGGCCCCCGCAAAGAACCCCTCGGTCAGGTGGTGCACCTCGGCCAGACGCCGGTGCAGATCGGATTGCAAATCGCTGACGTCCTGATCCATCATGGCGGCCAGTCTTTCAAACCCGTTGTCTGTAGTGGGCAAAGTATGGGTCTGCGCGTCGCGGATCATCTGAACACGGTGTTCGACAGTGCGGTGCGCACGGTAATGGTCGGTCAGGGTGTCCGCGACGCCTTGCGGCAACCAGTCTTTCTCTGCCAGAACGCCCAGCCCGTCGCAGGTACCCCGTGCCCGCAAATCAGCATCGCGCCCCCCTGCAATCAACTGGCGGGTCTGGGTGAAAAATTCAATCTCTCGGATACCGCCGCGCCCCAGTTTCATATTGTGGCCGGGTAAGGTTATCGGCCCTCCCAGACCTTTATGCTCTCGGATAGCAAGACGCATGTCATGGGCATCCTGGATCGCCGCGAAATCCAGATGGCGGCGCCAGACGAACGGGCGCAATGCTGACAGAAAACGGTTTCCGGCCTCCAAGTCACCTGCTGCGGGCCGCGCCTTGATATAGGCTGCACGTTCCCATGTCCGGCCCACGCTTTCGTAATAGCGCTCCGCCGCTTCCATTGCCATGCAAACGGGGGTCACGGCGGGATCAGGCCGCAGCCGCAAATCAGTGCGGAAAACATAGCCGTCGCCGGTGAGGTCATTCAGCGTGCCGCTCATGGCGCGTGTGGCGCGTACGAAAGCGGTACGGGCATCATAGAAATCATCCGCCTCGAACCGGGTTTCGTCAAACAAACAGATCAAGTCTATGTCCGAGGAGTAATTCAGTTCGTTCGCGCCCATTTTTCCCATCGCCAGCACAACCATGCCCGCCCCGGTTTCGGCATCATCAATTGTCATGCCGGGCAGTTTGCCGCGCTTGATCTGCGCGCGCAACGCGGCCCCAAGGGCGGCTTGACATGCAGCATCGGCGAAACTGGTCAGCGCGCCTGTCACCTGTTCCAGTGTCCATGCCCCCGCCAGATCGGCAAGACCTGTCATCAGCGCGACCCGCCGTTTGCCTTGGCGCAAGTGGCCGGCAAGCTGATCGTCAGGCACATCGCCCGCGCCCGCGATCACCGATTGAACGGCACCAGCAGGGTCTGCAAATGCGGCTTCGCACCAAGCGGCCTCTTTTTGCATAAGATCAAGCAAATAGGGTGACACGGACCCTGCCCCGGCCACCAATGCAGATAGTTCCGGCGCAAGGTCCGGCAGCGCGAGCTGCGCGTCCGTTGCTTGATCGGCAGTGAATATGCGCGGAACGCGGGTGATCTGGCTGGCAAAACTGGTCATACCCCAGCATTCGCTGTTTCAGCGGTTTCGGTCAATGGCTGGTTTTTTCCCATTAAAACAACTGGGTTGTTGGTCGTCGCGCGAATAATGTAAAAAAGATTCACATCACCCCTTGCGAAAATGCCTGGCAGTCACAATCTAGTATAATGTGAATGGGATTTACATACACCTTCACACCAACAGGCCCGCGGTTATCAGGGCCACCACACTCTGACCGAAAGGTACGTTAATGACACAGACTTATTCCCCCACCTATGCCCCGCAACGCAGTTGGTTGGGTCGCGCCGAAGACTTTCTCGACTCAAAAGGCAAAGTCGCCTGGATCGCTGCAGCAGTCGTCGGATTCATCGCCTTCTGGCCGGTTGGCCTTGCCCTTCTTGCCTATATGATCTGGAGTAAACGCATGTTTAAATCATCCACTTGTGCCAAGCGCAGCACCTATCGCCACATGACCACCCGGTCCACTGGGAACGCCGCTTTTGACGCTTACAAAGCCGATACATTGGCGCGTCTCGAAGAAGAGCAAACCAATTTCGAGGCATTTCTGACCCGTCTGCGCGAAGCCAAAGACAAGGCCGAGTTTGACCAGTTCATGGCAGAGCGGTCCCCAAAAACCGAAGATGCACAATCTGCATAAGCTTGACCAAGCCCCTTGCCCCCCGACATACGGGGGGCAATTCCGCCCATTCCCCAAGGACTCCGTAATGAGCATGACCCCTGATCCTGACACCCAGCCTGAATTCTACGACGGTGTTGCCACCAAACGTTTGTTTGCCTGGATCGTCGATGCAACTATCATTTTTCTTGCCTGCCTTGTCACGCTGCCCTTCACGGCCTTTACGGGCGTATTCTTCTTTCCGCTGATGATCCTTGTGATTGGTTTTGTCTATCGCGTGGCGACCCTTACAAGTGGATCGGCCACGTGGGGCATGCGGCTTATGGGCATGGAACTGCGGACAAACAACGACGAAAAGCTCGATGCAGGGACCGCCTTCTTGCACACATTGGGCTATACAGTCAGCATCGGCATAATGCCGCTGCAATTGATTTCCATCGTCTTGATGGGCACAAGCGCGCGTTGCCAAGGGCTTAGTGATATGGTTTTGGGCACTGTCGCCTTGAACAGGCGCAAGGAAATCTAGCCCTTCGGAAAACTTAGGCTTGGCGATTTGAAGGCCTGTTGGTATATTTTCTGGAACAATATAGGATTAGCATGCGCCATACCCTACCCATTGCCCCGCAGTTCTATGTGACAGCGCCCCAGCCCTGCCCTTATCTAGAGGGCCGGACGGAACGTAAGTTGTTCACTGCGTTGCAGGGGGAATCCGCAGCTACTCTGAACGACAGTTTATCCGCTCAGGGCTTTCGACGCTCGCAGAATGTGCTGTACCGTCCATCCTGTGCTGATTGCGCATCGTGCCTGTCCGCACGGATCAGTGTCGCGGATTTCACCCCTAGCAAAAGCCAAAGGCGGACGCTGAAGCGCAATGCTAATGTGACCCGTCGGGCTACCTCGCCTTGGGCCACCGAAGATCAATACGACCTATTTCGCCGCTATCTGGACAGCCGTCATGCCGATGGCGGGATGGCCGACATGGACGTCTTCGAATTCGCAGCCATGATCGAGGAAACCCCGATCCGCAGCCGCGTCATCGAATATACCGACAACACCGAAAAAGGACTCATCGGTGTGTGCCTGACAGATGTCTTGGGTGACGGCGTCAGCATGGTTTATTCATTCTACACGCCCGACTTGCCGCAAAACAGCTTGGGCAATTACATCATTCTGGATCACATCGAAATCGCGCGCACAGCCGGCTTGCCTTACGTCTATTTGGGCTACTGGGTGCCTGGCAGTCAAAAGATGGGCTACAAGGCCAAGTTCTCGGGCCTTGAGGTCTATATAGGCGGCCGATGGCAAAAGATGAAAGACCCGTCCGAATTCAATCCGGACAGTCACCCGCTGATCACAGATCCGATCGCTGAACAGGTCGCTAATATTGCCCTGCCTGATCTGGCACCGAAACGCAGCTGATCTTTATCCTTTTCTGGCTTAGTTGTATCTTTTGGCGAAGTTTGAGGGGTCAGACGGGTCCCGCAGTCAAGACGGTAGAATCAAGGGAGGGCACCCCATCGGCTGCCCTCTCTGTTTTTCCAGACCTGAATTACCCCGATTAGCTCGGGATCAGATCCGGGATAATCGTAACAATCACCGGGAACATCCACAGCAGCGCCAAGGCCCCTACCTGGATCAACACGAATGGAATGATACCGCGATAGATATGGGCAGTTGTGACGCTCGGCGGTGCGACACCGCGCAGATAGAACAGGGCAAAGCCGAACGGTGGGGTCAGGAATGACGTTTGCAGGTTCACCGCGATCATAATGGTCACCCATTTAGGATCAAAGGTGCCGCCATAGATCACAGGGCCCACAATCGGGATCACGATGTAAATGATCTCAAGGAAATCAAGAACGAAGCCCAAGATGAACAACACCAGCATCACAATCAGGAAGACCGTCAGTTCATTGTCAAAGCTTTTGAGCCATTGCTGGATATAGTGTTCGCCGCCAAAGGAAATCACCACAAGGTTCAACAATTGCGAGCCGATCAGGATCGTGAACACCATCGACGTGACCTTGGCCGTTTCGCGGACAACCGGGCTAAGAACCCCGGATGTGTACAAAATCCAGCACGAGAACAGCAAACCGAACACCGCATACAGATAGGCTCCGTAGGCCACGAAGAATGCGACCCAGTTCTCGAACCCGACGGCTTCCTGATTGATCCGCAGGTCAAAGTTCACCCCGACAAGAATTGAGACCAAGATTGCCAACGTAGACCAGATGATCACCTTGGGTGAGCGGTCCAGATCGGTCAGCTTGCGGTAAGCTGCCAACATGATCGCGCCGCCTGCACCAAGGGCCGCAGCAGGTGTCGGGTTGGTGATACCACCAAGGATCGACCCCAGAACGGCAACGATCAGAACCAGTGGCGGGAACACCACGCGGATCAGCTCATTACCCGCGCATAGTTTCAGACCATAAAGAACCCCGTACATGACAGCGGCAAAGGGCAATGCCATCAGCACAACCATTGTCCCTGGCGACGTGGTTGGCCCGACCAAAAGGATGTCCACCAGCACGGTCAGGACCAAACCGATCCCGCCGATTATGAGCGGACGTGTGTCCGACGATGGCGATACACCACGCGCCGTCGTCAGGACCAGGGCCAGAAAGATCAGGATGACCGCAACGCCCGTACCGATTGGCGCGGCATCGTTGATCTTGTTGGCCTGTTTTTGCGCCAAAGCATCTTCGGACAGCTTTTTGCTGGCCTGCTGGCCACCGGCCGCTTCGATTGCAGCTTGTTCGCTAATTGCGGTATCCCATGCCTCTTGACCGTGCAGATCGATCATCGCGGCCTGACATTCCGGACCCACATTCGTACGCAGGCTGGCACCTTCGCCAATGTCGCTAAAGCTGGACACGACGGTAGATTGGCTGCCCACGATCCCCATGTTGCCAAGGAAGATCGTGCCGACAATCAGCAAAATCGGAGCGCCGAGGAACCAGGTGAACCCTTCACCACGGGTGATTGGTTCGGAGTTGGTAGATCCCATCGGTACCGCAGGCGCTTTTTCAGGGTTAAACAGTGCATAAACAAAGGCATAAAGCGCGTAAAGCAACGCCAGCATGATGCCAGGCAACAACGCCGCTTGGAACAAGGTGCCAACAGAAACGACCGCAGGTTGCCCCAGATAGGTCAACGCATCGGTGCAGCCTGCAGATGTTGCGCGGGCCTCTTGGGCGGCGGAATACAAGTCACCCGCCAATGTACCCAGCAAAACGATCACGATGGACGGCGGAATGATCTGCCCCAAAGTACCCGATGCCGCGATGACACCGGTGGACAGCTCAGGTGAATATCCGTTGCGCAGCATTGTCGGCAACGCCAGCAACCCCATCGTTACGACAGTTGCACCCACAATCCCCGTCGAGGCCGCAAGGAACGCACCCACGACAACAATGGATACAGCCAGACCACCGGGCAGCGGGCCAAACACCCGCGCCATTGTGGTCAGCAAGTCATTCGCGATCTTGGACCGCTCTAGGGTGATGCCCATCAAAACAAACATCAAAACCGCAAGCAGCGTTTCGATCGACTGACCGGCCAGAAAACGTTCGTTCATCCGGTTGACGATAAACGAAACGTTCCGGTTCA
>JAPKCR010000183.1 GCA_026421135.1 Sulfitobacter sp.
TCGTCGGGGGTGAGCTTGCAGTTCAGATGTCCTTTGGTCGCCGTGAGGAAATCACTGATTCCGTGGCTGCGTGCGGTGCGGGCATAGTCATAGAAGTAGAACTCCCAGCTTGGTCCTTCGGTCCCCCATTTCATGCCCCAGACTGTGGCAAAATGCCCGAAGGCGTTGCGTATGGCTTCGGTAAGTGCCCCCATTTCAGGGCCGAAGTTTGCAGTCTCAAAACTTTTGTAAAGAAGCGCAGAGGTTCGTAAGGCGTCGTCGCTTGGAGCGCGCGGGCGGTCGTAAGGCCAGAGGCAAAAATCCAGTGCCATGTCTGCTGGTCGCGCGAATTGGGAGCGCGCTATCGTATTCCAATCTTTCATATCATTTTGGCGCCATAGTAGAATGTGGCGAAAGGCGCGCCTTCGCGGTCAGTGCCTGCTGCAAGATGGCCAAAATTTGCATCGGTCAGATTTGGTTTAATGCCATAAGCGGTGTACAGTGGGCTAAGCAGGGGGCCAGCTTGGGCCATGGTGAGTTTGGCGTCGGACATATTGATGTCGACGGAGGCGCGGGGGGTGTCTTCTTCGGTCACATGCAGGACCACTGCTTCACCGTCAGGGGTGCTATCGCGGGCGACGGGCAGGCAGGCGTGCATCAAGTCGCATACAGGGCCTGGAGGAACCAATGCGTCGATCAGTTTTTCTTGGGCTCTTTGGGGTTTATGGGCGATAGAGGTGTAGTGGCTCACTTTCACGTCCTCACCGCGCCATTTGATCGCCATAAAGACTAGATCGGGCAGAGGGGCGGTCTGGGGCGTAAATTCAAGATAACACTTGCCGATATCGCTGTCGGCCGCAAAATAAATTGCATGGGCCTGTTTCAAAAATGGGTCGAGGGCACTGCTGTCAGGACAACCTAAATCGGTGCAAATTTCAGCCAAGGTGGTGCGTGGGGCAGGGTAGAGGGCGCGTTTGTCGACGGTGACCATTCCGCGCTCTCCAGAGGGAATACCAGAGATAATTTTGATGGATCTCTCGAAGATACGCTGGGTCTTAAGCGTGGCGGTGACCGAGAGAAGACGCGCGATGCTCATGTTAGCCTGTGCCCGGAAAGGTCAGCAGGCAGCGGTGTCCAGCTGGCAAAAGCCCGTCGGGGTTTGGCAGTTCTAGTTCAACCCCGAATGTACCGGAAGCCGCGTCAAAGACTTTGTCGAAGGCGATGACTTTGGCTTCGTAAGAGTCGGTGATGGGTGCAGCGGGAGCAATGGTGGCGGTCTGTCCAGTAAATATTTGCGGATAAAGTTCAACGGGCAAAAATGCCTCAATCAGTAAAGGATCAAGCTGGACAATCGAGACGATCGGTATGTTGGATCCTACGAATTCACCAGAGGACAGATTGCGCGTCAGAACCACGCCGTCGATGGGGCTTTTGATAGTGCGTTGTGCCAGTTGCTGCCGTGCGCGTGCGAGTTCTTGGGCGGAGATTTCTTGGTCTAACACCGCTTGCGCCACAAGCGCATTAGCGGCGACGAGTTCGACTTCTATTTCTTGCAGCTGATCGGCGGAGGCGACGTTGCGTTCGACAAGGGTTGCTGTGCGCTCTTGCTGTATCTGTATCAGGTCACGGCGGGCTGTTTGCGCCTGTATGGCTACGTCGCTGTTGGCCCGGGTAGCGAGCAAGCGAATCGTAGCGCGTTCAACGCTGCTTTCGAGTTGCGCGATAATCTGGCCTTCGATGACGACTACACCGCGGCGGATGCTTACGTTTTCCAGCACGCCAGCCACAGGAGCGCCTACGTCAATGATGTCGGCAGGGTCCATGACGCAGTCAAAGATCTCTTCGGAGAAGGTCTGTGCGTGACTGCCGGTAGCGATCAAGCAAAGGGCAGAAAACGCAAGTAATGGGGCAGGGCGCATGGGTGGCTCCAGAGGTAATCATTCTAGTCATTTTTGTTTACTCAAGTTGGCCTGAAAAGGCCAGCTTGTCGCTAAGGTCGCGATCTTGCTGCATCAAGTCACGGCGTGATTGCGCGTGGGCGGTTTCCATACGCCGCTGGCGGTTGCGGATAAAGCGGCCAATGGCACGGTTGCCCAGCACGAAGGAAAGGACATAAGCTAAATTGCGCACACGGGCGGCGTCGGGTCCTTGCATCAGGTCGTCCTCGAGGCTGAGGTAGGCTTCAATTTGGCCCGGCTCACCTTGGCGGCCGCAGCGGCCCTCGAGTTGGCGGTCCACGCGGCGGCTATCGTGGCGCTCGGTCAGGATTACGGTTAGCCCACCGTTTTCTGGCACGCCTTTTCCAAGCTTAATATCGGTACCGCGTCCGGCCATGTTTGTGGCAACGGTGATTTGCCCCAGTTGGCCCGCGCGGCTGACGATCTCAGCCTCGTCAGCGTCTTGATCGGCGGAAAGAATTACATGCGGCAAGCTTGCTTCATTGAGCCATTTGCTGGCTTCTTGTGAGGCAAGGATTGAGCGTGTGCCGATCAGCACTGGCTTGCCTGCAGCGTGAAGTTTAGCGACACGTTTGGTGATGGCGCGCCATTTAGTGGAACTTTTGCGGAAGACGCAGTCGGGGGCTTTTTTGCGGATGTCGGGCTTGTTGGTAGGGATTTTCACGACGGCGAGTCTGTAGACGGTCCAAAGCTCCCACGCTGCGTCTTGTGCGGTACCTGTCATACCGCCTATACGGGTGTAGCGACGAAAAAAGCGTTGGTATGTCATACGCGATAGAGTCTCGTTCGTGGGGGAGATTTCTAGCCCTTCTTTGAGTTCAACCATCTGGTGCAGCCCGTCGGACCATGTGCGATCTGGCATGGTGCGGCCTGTGTTTTCATCGACGATCTGGACCGCGTCGTCTTTGATAATGTAGCTGTCACCTAGTTTGAACAGATGGAGTGCGTTGAGCGCTTGTTGCACGGTGTGGTCGCGGATGACGGGGATTGAGAATGTGTCTACCGTACCCTCGGTCAGATCTTCGAGGAAGTCATAGCCCGCTTCAAGGATTTCGATCCGCTTGACGCCGGGTGGCAGTCTGTAGTGCACGCGCTCGATCATGTGTTTGGCAGCATTCATGCCGGTAATGAATACCTCGTTGGGGATACCGCCTTCGAGCGCGCCTGCGCCTGCAATTATGAGCGGCGTGCGGGCTTCGTCGATGAGGACGCTGTCTGCCTCATCGATAATGGCGAAGGGTAGGCCTTGCATGCGCAAGGGTTCGGTCGGGCCGCTGCTTGGAATGAGTTTGTCAACTTTGCGTTGTAGATTGCCAGGCGCGCGGCGTAGGACAGCGCGGTCGCGCAAGTAATCAAAGGCGAGCTCTTTATTGGTGCCGTAGACGATGTCTTGGGCGTAGGCTACTTGCCGAGACGGGCCGTCTTGGCCTTCGAGGATGGTGGCGTGGGTCAACCCGAGAAAGTCGTAAAGCGGATTTGTTGCTTCTGCGTCGCGCTCAGCTAGGTAATCGTTGACAGTCATCACATGGACTTGGCGGCCAGACAGGGCGATGGTCGCGACGGCCAAAGTTGCGCAAAGCGTTTTGCCCTCGCCTGTGCGCATTTCGCCAATTTGGCCCCGGAGCATTGACCATGCGCCCAAGATTTGAACATCATAATGGCGCATTCTGAGAACTCGGGTGGCTGCTTCGCGGATCAGGGCAAAAGCCTCGCCTGTGGTCCATGTTGGCAGCTCTTGGTCGTGTAAGCCCTGTCGTAGTTTGATGCGCAGATCGCGTACGCTGGCGCGCAAGGCTTCGTCGCTTAAAGCGGCGTAACGGGCTTCGTGCCAGCGTACGGACCACAGGATTGGGCGCAACTGCAAAGCTCGCCAGCGGGACCCTTGTGCTACGAATGCGCCCTTCACCCACGCCCATGCGCGGTCAAGTTCGGTTTCTTCGCGGTCATCCGCCTCGGCGTAGTCGATGATGCGGGGCAGGCGCAGGTGAAGGGAAGGTCGGGGGGGGGAATCAGACATTGAACTGGCTCAGGAAAAGTTGTCGGATAGAGCGGTAGATGCGGAAGCCAATGGGCTCTTCTTCATGAGAAAATTTTACCAGTGCGCGTTCGCCAATGCGGGAAATGGGGGTGGGGTTGGTGGTGGCGACCTCGAACTGGAAGACACTTTTGAGCGTTGAAAGCTCCGAGATGCCGGCGGGGTTCAGCACGATATCGCCGCCTGCCTGGGTCGAGAGCGCGAGCGAGGGCAGCATGTTTTGTGATTGTGGAATTTCCATTACAAGCCGACCGGGGACGGCGGTGCCTATAGTGTCAAGGAACATGATTTCAACATCTTGGGTGCGTTCGCGCACGATTTCGGCTTGCGCTTGGGAGATAGCAACGCGCAGGTACATGTCGTCGCCGCCGATCATGTAACCCAAAACCTCACCCTGATGGATCAGTCGTCCGGGGAGGTTTTCGGCGGATGGTATCACGGGCGTGCCAGCGGCGCTGGCTCGGATGATCAGGTCACCGCGGCGCTCAGTCAGGCTGTCGAGTTGGTCTGCGAGCAAAATCACGCGGTCGCGTAGAAGTTGGGCTTGGACCTGGTCTACGAGCAGGATGGCGCGCAGGCGGAGTTGTCCTTCGCGTAGCTGGCTTTTGAGGATCGCAATCCGATTTTCCAAGACTGGATCTTGTAGGGTTATAACTGGTTCCCCTGCGGCAAGCTGGTCATCTGGATTTGCGTCAACAGAGACGATAAATCCTTCGGTGCCAGCGCGCAATATTGCGTTTTGGTCAAGCCAGACGACACCGTGTGCTACGGTCGCATAAGGTACGGGCATAATGAAGAGGAAGGCTGAAAGGCTAAGCACTGCGCCGCCCACCAACCCATAGGCTTTGCCGCGTTTGTTGCGCAGCTCGGGGCTGGTGATTATGTATCTTATACCCTTCAAGAGGGGCATTATGAAGGCGTTGAACAGCGCCCACATAGCCAGCAAGATGCCAATGAAGAAGAACTTTGAGGCTACAAAAAGCGCAATTGCGAAGCTAATGAACACGCGGTAGATCAATGCGGCGATGGCGTAAGTGAAGAGCCATTTGCGTTCGCCTTTTGCGGTGACACCGTCTGAGACCTCTTTGACGCGGAACAGATGGGTTCGGATAAGGTAGAAAATGTAAGCGTTCGAGCGTTGGCCAAGATTTGGCACTTCGATCAAGTCGGCAAAGACAAAATAGCCGTCGAAACGCAAAAGGGGATTGCCGTTGAACAAAAGTGTTGAGACACCGCCGATCAGCATGACGTTAAAAGCGAATGCACGCACAAGGCCCGGCTCTACGTTGAGCCAAATGATCATTGCGATGCTGGCAAGGGCAGTTTCCACCATGATGCCTGCACCGCCCACAACCGCGCGCCGCCATTTGCTGTCGAAGGCGGCAGAGGATGAGGCATCAACGTAAGGCACAGGGATGAACACAAGGAACATGATTCCGATTTCGTGGACTTCGCCGCCCCAGACTTTGGTGGCGTAGCCGTGCCCAAGTTCGTGGATGGCTTTGACGAAAGGATAGGCGAGTGCGATCAGGACAAGGTTTTCTGCTGCAAGCACTTGATCGGTGAACCCTTGTGTCAGCTCTTGCCAATGCATGGCCGCGAGCATGAGGCCTGTGGTCACAAGTGCCAACCACGCGATGAAACCGGCAGGCTTGAATAGGAAACGCACAGCATCAACAGTGGCGGCGAGAAAGCGGTCGGGGTCGAAGAGCGGCAGGCGCAGTGCCATAGGGTTTTTGATGCGCGCGATCATTGTCTGACGCTCCTGTTTGGC
>JAPKCR010000810.1 GCA_026421135.1 Sulfitobacter sp.
GTGGAATAGGCCCTTTGCGACTGGCTTTCCCTCATCTTCCAGCCAGGCAATGGTTTCGACGCTTGCCATTCGCCGACCTTTACGCGAGACCGTGGCGCGTGTGTTCAACGTTCCCGGCAGCCCGGGTCGAAGATAGTCAACGGTCAGATTGATCGGTTTTGGTGGGGGTGATTCTAGATCGTCCAACACGGTCAATGAGGCAATTATTTCCATAAAACTGGCAATTATCCCGCCATGATATGTATCAAGTACGGGGTTGCCTATGTGTCGCTGTTCGAATGGCATACGTGCCACAAAATGCGTGTCGTTGGCTTCAGTTACTGAAAAACCCAAGTGACGGAAGAACGGCACACGATCACATCGCGCCTGTATGTCGCTGAGCTTCATCCGCCTGGGCCTCCTGTATTCATTTTATCCAACAAACTGCCCTTTCCGCGTGTCAGGGCAAAGGTCGCCGATCCTCGGGCGACCTCTTCGCAATCAGCGGTGTCAAACCAAATTT
This sequence comes from Sulfitobacter sp., assembly GCA_026421135.1. Lineage (GTDB taxonomy): Bacteria > Pseudomonadota > Alphaproteobacteria > Rhodobacterales > Rhodobacteraceae > Sulfitobacter. The sequence goes on from JAPKCR010000810.1 coordinate 503, forward strand.
TTCCGGTTCCGAATGCGATGTGTCGGGTCTGCCGGTAGCAATCGGCAAACACAATGACGTCGGCACGCGAACTTGCCGGGCGCAGATAATCGACACGCAGATCGAGGGTTGCCATTGTCTGGACGTCGTCGATCGCCAGAAAGTTGGCTAGGCCAAAGGCGCTGTCCAGTAGCGCTGTCAGGACACCGCCGTGCAACATTGTGCCTTCTTCATCCAAACAGAAATCTGGGTTGAATGGCATCCGTATTTCAACGCCTTGCCGGTCGGCGCGTTCGATCTTTAAGTCCATCTCGGCGATCAGGCCCTTGGCCCTCGAATTCCAGACGTTCGCGATCATGGCAAACCGTTCTGCATCTCTGGTGGAAGTCATTGCAGCATGCCCTATTTCCCCGAATATGTCGGCTGACGCTTTTCCAGGAAAGCCGACAGTGCTTCGTGATGGTCACCGGTTTGGTGCATGAGTGCCTGATAGGCGGCAGCGGTGTTCAGAAAATCAGGCAGATCCATGCGCTCGGCATTACGCAACAACCTTTTGGCGGTGCGCACGGTGCGCGGCGGCTTGGACGTGATGGCTTGTGGAACCGATTTTTAGTTTGCGGAGCCGGAAATGACAAAGATCAAAGTTTCCGCATATGTCACATGATGACCATGACCAAAGCCGTAATCGGAGACGGAGTCATCGCGATAAAGTACAATGCTCTATGTGTGCGATGGATGTGCATGTGGCCGGCGAGCGGACGGGAGATGCATCGGCCATCGCGCGCGCGCATAAATGTGGTAGGAATTCCTATGCAGACTGGTATAAAAAGTGATCTCAAACGAAAACACAAAAGTTTCCGCCGCACCATGAGAGCCGTGACCGTCACCCGACCTCGCGTCCGCCGACCACGCGGATCGCGCCCGCCTTCCCGGAAGTACTTGCTTGTTGCGAGAGTCGTTGTCACCCTCCGCTCCGCCTCCGACCAATGGGAGTCCTCCGACCTCGCGCCTGCGCGGTGGCGGAGCTCTCATCTCTCCGGCCATCACCGCCTCCACTTTTGCTTCGACTCCGCCACGCCTTTCTGCTCGAGGATGGCTTGCTGCAGCGCCATGGTCAACCCATCGCACTCGGCGTTCTTGGCGCTCAGCGATGCCTTCAGCGTCGCTGTCTCCGCCTCGAGTTCTGCGATGCGTG
>JAPKCR010000184.1 GCA_026421135.1 Sulfitobacter sp.
GAGTTGATGTTCCAAGTCGCAAGCGTAAATGGCAATGGATAATCCCCCAAATCTGATCGTGCGCACCCTAACGCGAAAGGGGCCGCGGCTACCATGATGAATTCCGGATTCCGCTGGACAAAAAAAAGGGGCCGGACGCAATGGTCCGGCCCAGTCCAACAGGGAGGTATGTATCATAACCCGGATACATGCGTCGGGCTTCAAACCGATTGGCGGGTCATGAAAACCCCGCCGCTCAGAAATATAACCGGTCAGGATAAATTAAGTTCCAAAACTAGGAGATTAATCTGTAACCACCTGATTCAGTTACCAAAATTCTTGCATTCGAGGGATCTGGTTCGATTTTTTGGCGCAGGCGGTAAATATGAGTTTCCAGCGTGTGGGTGGTCACGCCTGCATTATATCCCCAAACTTCATGCAACAAAGTGTCTCGAGGGACGACCCCTGCCGCAGAACGGTACAAGAATTTCAGGATGTTGGTTTCTTTTTCGGTCAGACGGATTTTCTTGTCGTCTTCGGTCACCAACAGTTTCGCAGATGGTTTGAACGTATAGGGGCCAAGTTGAAAAATCGCTTCTTCGGATTGCTCGTGTTGGCGCAGTTGGGCGCGAATACGCGCCAACAATACCGGAAATTTAAATGGTTTGGTTACATAGTCGTTGGCACCTGCGTCCAACCCCATGATCGTGTCCGCATCGCTGTCATGTCCTGTCAGCATTAGAATCGGGCTTTTCACACCTTGAGTACGCAAGTCGCGACAAAGGTCGCGTCCATCAATATCAGGCAGCCCAACGTCAAGAATCACAAGATCGTACAGCGCCTCTGCCGCGCGCGTTTTGGCGTCAGCGCCATTGGCTGCCTCGAAAACATCGAAGTCTTCGGTCAGCAGCAATTGCTCGCTCAGCGCGTCGCGCAGGTCGTCGTCGTCATCCACAAGCAGGATTTTCTTCAACTGGGCCATATTAACTCATCCTCTTAATCTCATCTAAAGGTGTGTTCACAATGCCGTGCGGACAAGGGGTGCCGCATTCTTTTCACAGGACCGTGCACAAAACACGGCAAATGTTTCATTTCCAGCGCAACTGACTTAAGTATCCTGTCACAACTGACGTGAAAGATTTCAAGAAGATGGCATTTGGCCCCGACATCACCGAACAACTGGCCCGGGCACGCGCGGATCTGCGGATGGGGGTGCCTGTCGTTTTCCTGGGCGATGCCCCTGTTTTGGTCATCGCAGCCGAGACATTGAGCGCGCAACGCTTGACCGACCTTCTGACCCTTGGTGGCGATCCTGTTCTGGCAATCACTTCGCGCCGCGCAGAAACCCTTAAGGCGCGGGCCTATGATGGTAATCTGGCACGAGTCCTGTTGCCCCAAGATGCAACGCCAAGATGGGTGCAATCAATCGCTGACCCCGCCGACGACTTGCGCAGCCCGATGAAAGGGCCGCTGAAATGCGCCCGTGGGGGCGATGCCTCTGCCCATGGCGCTGCTTTGCAGTTGGTGAAATCAGCACGACTGCTGCCCGCTGCGATTGTTCTTGATCTGCTGAACGCGGTTGGTTTTGCTGCCGAACACGGTCTTACAACCCTTGATCTGGCTGCGGCCTTGCCAGTGCTAGCCACCCGCAGCCCGCTTCATCCTGTGGTCAATGCACGCCTTCCCATGGAGGTGTCAGAGGCAGGTCGGCTGCATATTTTCCGGCCCGACGACGGCGGAGAAGAACATTATGCTATTGAAATCGGTCGGCCTGACCGCAGCAAACCTGTGCTGGCAAGGCTCCATTCTGCCTGCTTTACCGGCGATCTTATGGGCAGCTTGAAATGTGATTGTGGGCCACAGTTGCACGCCGCACTAGCCCAAATGGGGGCCGAAGGGCACGGTGTTTTGCTGTACCTGAACCAAGAAGGGCGCGGCATTGGTCTGGCGAACAAGATGCGCGCTTATTCCCTTCAAGATCAAGGGTTTGATACGGTCGAAGCCAATCATCGCTTGGGATTCGAGGATGATGAGCGCGATTTTCGTCTGGGGTCAGATATCCTAAGATCGATGGGATTTTCAGCCGTTCGCCTGCTGACCAATAACCCTCGAAAAGTCGAAATGATGGAGGCAAGCGGCATTAAGGTCACCGAGCGTGTGGCCCTAAAAGTTGGCGAAAACCGCCATAACACCGAATACCTTGCGACCAAGGCGGCAAAGTCAGGGCATCTTTTGTGACGCCCTACGATTTGGTGCTGACCCCCAGAGGGCTGCGATTTCAAGGGCGCACCTATCCTTGCACAATCGGGAAGACGGGCGTTACGTCGCGCAAAAAGGAAGGCGACGGTGGTACACCAAAGGGCATTCATCGGATTGTAGGGATGTTATATCGCCCCGACCGCATTGCGCGGCCCACGGATTGGGCGAGACCGACTGGCCCGTTGGATTTGTGGTCTGATGATACCGGAGACGGCGATTACAACATGATGGTCCGCGCGCCCCACTCATACAGTCACGAACGGCTTCGCCGGCCTGACCCGTTATATGACTTGGTTCTGCTCACCGATTGGAACTGGCCCAAAGCGGTCAAGGGGAATGGATCTGCTATTTTTATTCATCAATATCGTCGGCCCGGGTATCCGACCGAAGGGTGCATTGCCCTATCACGGGCGCACCTGCATCACATTGCACCATTGATCAGACACCAGACCCGCCTGATTGTTGCGTAGGATTGGTGGAAGCCGAAAGTGGTCTTAGCCGGCCACACGCTCACCAAAGATCGCTGATCCCACACGGATATGGGTCGCGCCCAGGGCGATGGCCTTCTCGAAATCACTGCTCATGCCCATCGATAGCCCGTCCAATCCGTTGCGCGCCGCGATCTTAGCCAGCAGCGCAAAATGCAACGCGGCTTCTTCGTCTACGGGCGGGATGCACATTAGGCCGCGAACAGGCAGATCAAGGCCCTGACATTCCTTGATAAAAGCATCAGCTTTAGCGGGCGTTACGCCTGCTTTCTGATCTTCCTCACCGGTATTGACCTGAATGAACATGTCGGGGCATTGGCCAATCTCTTGCGCCAAACGGGAAAAAGTCGTGGCCAGCTTTGGGCGATCCAGGGTGTGAATAACGTCAAAAAGCTCCATCGCGGTGCGGGCCTTATTGGATTGTAGCGGTCCAATTAGATGCAGCTCGACACCGTCGAAGGATTGCTTGAAATTGGGCCATTTGCCCTCGGCCTCTTGTACGCGGTTCTCACCGAAACAACGGTGCCCTTCGTCTAGGACGGCCTGCACCCGTTCGTTTGGCTGCACTTTACTGACAGCAATCAGCTTTACGCTGCCCGCATCACGGTCTGCGTCTTTTTCGGCTTTCGCCATACGTGTGATGATGTCGTGCAAGCTCATGATACGCCCCCTGTTTCCGGTCGCACAGAACTACAGCTTGGCACAAAAGAAAAGGGGCAGACCAATGGCCTGCCCCTTATTTAGACTGTTGCGTTCAACTTAGAAGTTGAAGCGAACACCCATATCGGCAATCGTGTGACCTGCAAACAGTTTCGCAGCACCACCGCGGATGGACACACCGCCACCCAGATCGTGGTGAACGCCGATACCGTAACTGGTGTTCTGCGTTGGAGTACCGAAAATGGTATCCGCGTCGGATACATAGGCGTCGATTGTTGTTGCTGCACCGACGTCAAAGCTTCCCGCAAGCGTTACTTGATCACCGTTAATGCCGTTGTCAGCATAGGCCAATGAAACCTTAACCGGACCGATTACACCGCCCACCGAAGCGGCGAACTCCGTATCTGTCAAGCTGTTGGAATCCTGCCCACCAACTGCGAAGGTCCAGCCATTCCATTTATATGCCGCGTGAGCAGCCAAACGTTCGTTCGCACCATCAGAAGCGGACACGTGAAGCGACATATCGCCCATGGAATACATAACCTCGACAGCGTTGTTTGTTATTGCTGCACCGGCACCGTCGGAGTCATAAGCATCACCGCCGAACTGGTAAGGCGTGTACTCGTACTGCAGACCGGTCAAACCCAGATCAATTGGATACATACCAGGCATGAATTCCAGAGCGCCGTAGATGTTGCCAACGCCGACTTCAAGGCCGCCAGCGCGTGCAAAGAAGCGAGGAGCGTTAATGCCTGTGCCATTGAATGATCCGTCACCAGCAGGTGGCGTGAAGATTTCGTCATTTTCCTGCTCGATACGTACACGTGCACCGAGTGTGACACCTGCGTCAGTTTCAGCTGTCGCTTCAATCTGCAGGCGGAAACGGCTTGTAACGTCAACAGAGCTATCGCCTGTGCCGTCGTCACCGAATGTCTGAGCGATGCCATTGGCACCAGCTGCACCTGAATATATAATACCAAAGCGACCGTAGCCGCCAAATGTTACGTCTGCTGCTGCTACGCCTGCGGTCGCGACCAAGGCTGTTGTAGCGAAGAGAACTTTTTTCATGAGTTATCCCATCGGTTTGAATTCACATGCCCTGACCGGGGAATCCGGAAAGGGTATGAGAGGTCTTTTCTGCCTTCACCCCTGTTTTGGCAAGGATCGTGCACGGGTTTGCTTTAATGTTGAAAACTCTGATGCAGCTTTGCCACAGTTTCGATGACGCGCCAACGGTTGGTGTCGCCAGCCCAACCAGCATCGCCCGCCATATAACACACTATACTATGTGCATATTCGACATTGCGCTTGCCGATAGTACCCTGCTTGTTTAGACCAGTGTCCAAACAGGCAAAGGACGGCTGGAATGGCGCACGCTTCGGTATTTAAATCCACAATCGCCTTTATGGCACTGGCAACATTGGGTGCCTGTGGTGGTTTCAGTCTGGGCCCGCCCACTGGCCAAACCGCAGAAGAGAGAGCTGGCCCTAACGTTCCCAGCAACGTTGAAACGAACCAGGAAAACACGATCTGGTCGATTTTCAACCGCAAGAACTCAGACACAAGCGTATCTGTTAACAAATACCTGTGGTCCGCATCCCTTGAAGTACTGAACTTTTTGCCGATCCAAACGATCGACCCCTACACGGGCGTTATCGTGACCGGATACGGCACGCCCCCGGGCAGCGGCCAATCCTACCGCGCGACAGTGTTGATCGACGATCCAGCCCTAGATGCACGGTCGTTGAACGTTGCATTGCAAACCCGCGGTGGTCGCACGGTAAACAAGGCGACGTCGCGCGCTGTAGAAGATGCCATTCTTAGCCGCGCACGCGAAATGCGGATTGCCGATAACAAATTCTAAGCCCGCTCTTAACCCATTCTCCATTCCAACGCCGGGCCACGCGCTAGTCGCTCGCCCGGCGTTTTTCGTTTGATAAGGTCTGCCAAGATGTCACGCTACTCCCCCGCCGAAATCGAAGCCCGCTGGCAAGCTGCCTGGGAAAAAGACGATGTGTTCAATGCTGTCCGGTCTGCTGACAAGCCGAAATACTATGTCCTCGAGATGTTTCCGTATCCGTCGGGACGGATCCACATGGGCCACGTGCGCAACTATACGATGGGTGACGTGATCGCGCGGTATAAGATCGCGACGGGTCACAACGTGCTGCACCCCATGGGTTGGGACGCATTCGGGATGCCGGCCGAGAACGCTGCAATGGCTATTGGCGGCCACCCCAAAGACTGGACGTACGGCAACATCGCCGACATGCGCAGCCAAATGAAGCCACTGGGCCTGTCCATTGACTGGTCCCGTGAATTCGCCACCTGTGAT
>JAPKCR010000185.1 GCA_026421135.1 Sulfitobacter sp.
CAATCGGCAGTGCCACGGGTGGCGACGATAGTAAAATCCTGTTCCAACAGAATGCGTGCGGCGGTTAGCATTTCGTCTGTCTTATCCATGTCTTTAATCGACAGGAAGGCGCAGCCGTTGCGGGGCAGCGGGTTACCGGCACCCATTTGCGCCTTGAGGAAGGCACGCGGGAAATCACGGTCCCAGCCCATGACCTCACCGGTTGAGCGCATTTCTGGCCCCAGAAGCGTGTCCACACCCGGGAAACGGGCAAAGGGTAGAACTGCCTCTTTCACAGAAAACCACGGCATGTTGGGGTCAGCCAGCGTCATCGGATCGCCAAGCGGCAGAACGTCGTCATAGGCGGCGTCGACATTGTAGGGCGCACGCAATGGGAAGTTCGACAGCGGTTCGCCTGCCATGATCCGCGCGGCGATCGATGCAATGGCGGAATCAGTTGCCTTGGCCACGAACGGCACGGTCCGCGAGGCACGCGGGTTGACTTCGATCAGGTAGATTTCGCCATCCTTGATCGCAAACTGGATGTTCATCAGGCCAACGACGTTCAGCGCGAGGGCCAGCGCCTTGGTCTGTTTTTCGACCTCTGCAATGATCTCGCGAGAAAGCGAATATGGGGGCAGGGAACACGCACTGTCGCCAGAGTGCACGCCGGCCTCTTCGATGTGCTGCATGATACCTGCGACATGGACGTTTTTGCCGTCACACAGCGCATCAACGTCAAGTTCAACCGCGCCCGATAGATAATTGTCGAGCAGCACGGGGCTTTTGCCCGATACGACGACAGCCTCGCGGATATAGCGCTCGAGGCTGGCTTGATCGCGCACGATCTCCATCGCGCGGCCACCCAAGACATAAGACGGGCGGATTACGAGCGGAAAGCCGATGTCAGCTGCGATTTCCAGCGCCTCGGCATCGGAGTGGGCAATACCGTTATGCGGTTGTTTCAGGCCCAACCTTTTGACCAGATCGGCAAAACGTTCGCGGTCTTCGGCGAGGTCAATCATGTCGGGCGTAGTGCCCAAGATCGGAATGCCCGCATCTTGCAGGGCTTGGGCGATCTTCAGCGGTGTTTGACCGCCGAATTGAACGATAACGCCGTGCAACGTGCCGTTTTCCTGTTCGACGCGCATGATTTCCATGACGTGTTCGAACGTCAGGGGTTCAAAATACAAACGGTCCGAGGTGTCATAATCGGTCGAGACTGTCTCGGGATTACAGTTGACCATGATGGTCTCATAGCCTGCGTCTGTCAGCGCATAGCAGGCATGGCAGCAGCAATAGTCAAATTCGATGCCTTGGCCGATACGGTTCGGGCCACCACCTAGGATCACGACTTTTTTGCGGTCGGACGGGCGGGCCTCGCATTCGACTTCATCAAAGGCAGGGGATTCGTAGGTGGAGTACATATAGGGAGTTTGCGCCTCGAACTCGGCGGCACAGGTGTCGATACGTTTAAACACGGCTTTGACGCCGAGGTTGAGGCGGGCGCGACGCACATTGTCTTCGTCGCGTCCTGTCAGGATGCCAAGGCGGGCGTCTGTGAAACCCATCATCTTAAGCTGGCGCATACCTGTTTCAGTCAGCGGCAGGCCGTCCTTGCGGACGACTTCTTCGGCCTCGACGATCTCGCGGATGCGGGCCAAGAACCACGGGTCGAACATAGTAACACCGTGAATGTCCACGTCGGACATGCCATGGCGCATGGCCTGGGCGATGGTGCGCATGCGATCAGGGGTTTGCTTGCTGATCGCCTTGATCAGGGACGCCTGATCAGGGGCACCCGGAATGTCGATTTCGTCAAAGCCGGTCAAACCGGATTCCATCGATGCCAGCGCCTTTTGCAAGGATTCGTGGATCGTGCGGCCAATCGCCATTGCCTCGCCCACGGATTTCATCGCGGTCGTCAAATGTGGTTCGGAGCCGGGGAATTTCTCGAAAGCGAATTTCGGGATCTTAGTGACGACATAGTCGATTGTGGGTTCAAAAGACGCAGGTGTCACGCCAGTAATGTCATTGTCGAGCTCGTCCAGCGTATAACCAACGGCCAGTTTGGCAGCGATTTTGGCAATCGGGAAACCCGTCGCCTTTGACGCCAGCGCCGAAGAGCGCGATACGCGCGGATTCATTTCGATTACGACCATGCGACCGTCGGCAGGGTTCACAGCCCATTGCACGTTTGATCCGCCGGTTTCCACACCGATTTCGCGCAGGACCGCGATCGAGTGGTTTCGCATGATTTGGTATTCTTTGTCCGTCAGCGTCAGCGCAGGGGCGACAGTGATCGAATCGCCCGTGTGCACGCCCATCGGATCAATGTTTTCGATGGAACAGACAATGATGGCATTATCGGCCGTGTCGCGAACGACCTCCATCTCGAACTCTTTCCAGCCCAGGAGGGATTCGTCGATCAGGATTTGCCCGACAGGCGAGGCATCCATGCCGGAGCGGCAGAAAAACTCATAATCATCGCGGTTGTATGCTACGCCACCGCCAGTTCCGCCCATGGTAAAGGCTGGCCGGATGATGGCGGGAAGGCCGACGTAATCCAACGCTTCAAGAGCGATGGCCACACCTGCGGCTAGGTCCTTTTTACCGGCTGCATTCTTGGGCGCGGTGACGATGGTCGCCTTGGGGTTTTCGATGCCGAGGCGGTCCATTGCTTCGCGGAAAAGCTGGCGATCTTCTGCCATTTCAATGGCTTCGCGTTTGGCCCCGATCATCTCAACGCCGTATTTTTCCAGCACGCCCATTTCTTCGAGCGCGAGGGAAGTGTTCAGCCCGGTCTGGCCTCCCATGGTGGGCAGCAGCGCATCAGGGCGTTCTTTTTCGATGATTTTGGCAACGATTTCTGGGGTGATTGGTTCGATATAGGTGGCGTCTGCCAGCCCCGGGTCCGTCATGATTGTTGCAGGGTTGGAGTTGACGAGGATGACGCGGTAGCCTTCCTCTTTCAGAGCTTTACAGGCTTGTGCGCCGGAATAGTCGAATTCGCAGGCCTGACCAATCACGATGGGCCCTGCACCAATGATCATGATAGATTTGATATCGGTTCTTTTTGGCATGGCTCGGGCCCCCGGATGTTTGCAAATTCTCCGCGTTATATGCCTTGGGGGGAGAGGTGCAAGGGGGATCGGGCGCTATCTGGTCGGGTTTTGATTTTGTGGTGGCCTGATTGGTACGCTGCCCCAAAACCCCCGAATATTTTAGCGCCAGAGTACAGCGGGTCTTGATTTCAGCTTTTGGCGTAAAGATAGTCGCGGGTCAGTGGAACTGTGGTGCGGCTATTTGAAAGTTGGAATTGGTAGACACCCTGCATCTGGTCTTCGAATGCGATGAGGCAGATGGCAAAGTAAAATTCGAACATCCGGATGAAGCGATCATCGTGCATTTGTCGGATTTGGTCTTGGGCGGCGTTAAATCGTTTAAGCCAGTGTCGGACGGTTTTCGCATAATGCAGTCGCCAGATTTCGATGTCGGTCTGCCAGAGCCCCGCGTTTTCCATTGCACCGGCAAGTTCCGAGAGCGACGGGACATAGCCGCCCGGAAAGATGTACTTGTTCAGAAACGGATCATGTTGCACGGGCGGGGCTGAGCGCACGATGCTGTGGACCAACGCAACCCCGTCGGGTGCCATTAAATCACTGACACGCTGGAAATAGGTGCCGTAATTTGGAACGCCCACATGTTCGAGCATGCCGACGCTGACAATCCTGTCAAAGGTGCCGGATGTCTCGCGATAGTCCTCGAGGCGGAAAGTGATCTTGTCCGACAGCCCTGCCTGGGTGGCCCGAGCGCGGGCGGTCTTAAGTTGGTTTTCGGAAAGCGTGATCCCTGTGACGCGAACCCCGTGATCGCGGGCAAGGGTCAGCGCCATGCCGCCCCAACCACAGCCAATGTCGAGCACATGATCGTCGGGGCGCAGACATAGCTTGCGAATGATATGCGCTTTTTTCGCTTCTTGGGCGGCCTCCAGCGTCATGTTGGGGTCCGGGAAATACGCGCACGAATATTGCATGTCTGCGTCCAGAAACAGCGCATAGAAGTCTTCGGAGATGTCATAGTGGTGGGCCACGTTTGCTTGGGCGCGGGCGGGGCGGTTCAGCTGTATGATGCGCCGCATATGATAGCGCGCAAGGTTCAGTCCGCGCAGCCACCCGGGAAACCCGCCAGTGCTACGGTTGCCCTGAAGCAGTTTCAGTGTGTCCAAAAGCCCAAGGTCCGGAAAGGTGATCCGCTGATCCATGTACCCTTCGCCAAGAGCAAGCACAGGGTTCAGGCATAGCTCACGCAGCACCGTGTCGTCTTTGAAGTGCAGGGTCGCAGTTTGCCCTGTGTCGGGGCCATAATGGGCAGTGCTGCCATCGGCAAACCGAACGATCAGGCGGTCGCGTGTCATAAGTCCGTTCAGAAAATGGTCAAATGCACTGCGCCACATGGGAAACGCCCTTTTTTGTTATGCGGTATCTAGGAATGCGCGCACTGAATCCTCGAATGCACGAGGTTTCTCGGCGTGCAGCCAATGCCCGGCACCGGGGATCTTGGCAAAATAGGCATTGGGAAACAGCGCCTTGATCTTGGGTCGATACGCGGATTGCAGATAATGGGACGTGGCACCCGATAAAAAGAAGGTGGGCCCGTCAAAGGGACCAGTGATGTGTTCGGGCCATCCCACGATATTGGACATCTCGGCCTCGAGAACGTCGAGGTTCAGTTTCCACGCTTTGTTCGCAACGTCTAAGGATTGCGTGAAAAAACTTTGCAGCGCGGGCTCGACGCCAGCCGCGGCCAGCTGATCTTGGGCGTCCGAGCGGCGGGTAAGTGTGGTCAGGTCAACGTTGCGCATGGCATCGATGAATTCTTGCTGGCTGTGGTCATAGGTGACAGGGGCGATGTCGGCTATGATCAGCCGGCGTACCAATTCGGGATGTTGAAGGGCAAGAACCATAGATGCTTTGCCGCCCATCGAATGACCGCAGACATCCATGGGCGCGCCGAGATAGCGGATAACCTCGGCCAGATCAGCGGCCATATCTGGGTAAGTTTGCGTGTCGGCGCGCGGGCTGTCGCCGTGGTTACGCATATCAACCGTGATCACGCGGCGGGTGTCGGACAACCGCTTGGCAATCACGCCCCAGTTGCGGCCAGAGCCGTACAAGCCATGAACAATCAAAAGGGCGGGGGCATCCGTCGCGGTGCCATATTCTGAAAAGCTAAGCATGGAACTAGACTTAGGCCCATTGCAGCAAATGTGCCAGAGTGTTTAGAATAGCGCATGCTGGATCAAAAAGACGTACACAATAAAGCACAAATGGTGCGCCGCGAAATGCAGCTAAAACTTGGCGTGCAAAGCCGCGATCTGGATCATGCGCTTCGAAAGGCCGGGCGCAGGTTACCGGCCAAGGTGCGCAAGCAGGGAAACGTACTGGCGAGGGCTGAGTTTTTGGCGCAGAACCCAAAAATGGCACGCCTTTTGGACGGGCAGGAAGTGGAAACTGCCTTTGATATCGTGATAACCCATTTGCACAGCATCGACGAGGTTGAAAACCGCAAGGATCGCGTTCTAGGGGTCGCCGGATCGGTCGCCTTTTACCTGCTGTTCGTAGGTGGGGCGTTTGTGGTCTTTCTTTGGTGGCGTGGCTACGTCTGACTGCCGTATTGCTCGTCGGTAACGTGATCCAGCCAGTCCACTGCTTTTCCATCCAACGCTTCTT
>JAPKCR010000186.1 GCA_026421135.1 Sulfitobacter sp.
GGGCCCATGTGCACAGCTTGGCGATCATCGGATCGTAATACATGCTGATCTCGCCGCCTTCATAGACGCCGGTATCATTACGCACTGCCATCTCACCGCTGGGCGCATCACCTTGCCATTTGCCATTCGTCAACAACGGGCCTGCGGCAATCTCCATGGGTGGGCGGTAGCGGGTCAAACGACCGATAGAAGGCAGAAAGCCCCGATAAGGGTCTTCTGCATAAAGACGGTTTTCAATAGCCCAACCGGTCAACTTTATATCATCTTGGCTGATCGTCAGCTTTTCGCCATTGGCAACACGGATCATCTGTTCAACCAGATCAACGCCGGTGATCAGTTCAGTCACAGGATGTTCAACCTGCAAACGGGTGTTCATTTCGAGGAAATAAAAGTTCTTGTTGCCGTCCACGATGAATTCGACGGTTCCCGCCGAGGCATAGCCAACAGCTTGGGCCAGTGCGACCGACTGTTCGCCCATCGCCTTGCGCGTGGCCTCGTCCAGAAATGGCGATGGCGCTTCTTCAACGACCTTTTGGTTGCGGCGCTGGATCGAACATTCACGCTCCCCCAGGTAAACGCCGTTGCCATGCGCGTCGCACAAGACCTGGATTTCGATGTGACGTGGCTGGGTCACGAATTTCTCGATAAATATCCGGTCGTCGCCAAAGCTGTTTGCAGCTTCGTTCTTGGATGACTGGAACCCCTCACGGGCCTCTTCATCGTTCCATGCAATGCGCATGCCCTTGCCGCCGCCGCCCGCTGACGCCTTGAGCATCACCGGATATCCAACTTCGTTCGAGATTTTCACCGCCTCGTCTGCGTCAGCGATCAAACCCATATAGCCGGGAACGGTCGAAACACCCGCTTCCTGAGCGATTTTCTTCGAGGTGATCTTGTCACCCATCTTTTCAATCGCGCCAACTGGGGGCCCTATGAACGCCACGCCTGCTGCGGCAAGTGCTTCGGCAAATTTCGCGTTCTCTGACAAGAAGCCATAGCCCGGATGCACAGCCTGCGCGCCAGATTTCTTGACCGCGGCCATGACCTTGTCGATTACGATGTAAGACTGGTTGGCGGGGGGCGGTCCAATGTTGATCGCCTCGTCTGCCATTTGAACGTGCAGCGCTTGCGCATCTGCGTCCGAATAGATGGCGACGGTCTGGATGCCCATCTTTTTTGCGGTCTTGATTACACGGCAGGCAATTTCACCGCGGTTAGCGATCAGGATCTTATTGAACATGGACTGTCCTTTTGGGTCTTGAGGAAACGGAAAAACCCCGCATCAGCATTGGCTGAGCGGGGTCTGAATTGTGATATCGTGACGCGCTGCCGGTGTCGGCAAAAGCGTCGTTTAGCTTAGTTGCAGCGTACGGCACCCGATTGGCAGGCAAGTACGTTTGCGCCGGCACCGATGGCCGCGCCCTGAAGCAAGCTGCCGCCTGTGAGGGCAGCGGCACCAGCACCGACGGCACCGCCACCGATCGCTTGTTCGCCAAGGGTGTCGCCGCAAGCTGCAAGGCCTGCACTGGCTGCGAGGGCGAGAATGATGTTCTTGAATGACATGGGAGGTGTCCTTTTGATCTGCTCACAATTACGTTATGATTACGTGGTCTAACGCGTGTATCGATCAATGGTTCCTTCGCCACAACAAAATAGCCAAGGCTATTTTTGACCAAGGGCAAAAAACCGCTAACCATCGTGCGGTTTTCCGCTGATATGACGCTGAAACCCATGTTGCTTAGTCCTCGAACGCATCGGCAAAGGACGCCCGTGCGAGAGGTTCATTGATAACGAGAAGCGCCTCGTAGTCTGCCGGGTCAAAGGGATCTTGGGCTGGAACGACCTCGCGGCCAAAAAGCCATGACAGGCGGCCCGCATCCAGATTGCCACGCTCGAATGGTTCGTTACCGAAACATTCCCACAGCGCCGCCATGAACGCCGTATCGGCACGCCGGTCAACCGACTTGCGGTCAGAGCGCCGTTCGCGACGGGTCAGCGGTGTCACCCCTTTAGGGTTGGCGCGACGAATTGTGAATTGAAAGTCCGAACCGGGCATACGCCCCGGAAAACCGCGATGTTTCAGCATGATACCCCCCGGACTGCAGGGATCGTGCGCGGTGTCAGTCGTGTATCAAGCGTGAGGACAGGCGCGTGCGCCTGCCCCCGGCAAGTCTTACTTGTACTTGCCTGTGTATACTGGCTCAACCGAGATTGGCTCGGGTGCAACCACAACATATTCTTCCTGCTGCTTTGGTGCGCATGCCGAAACGGCTGCGATAAGGCCGAATGCGGCCAGCATTGTGATGCTCTTGGACATCTTAGTCTCCTGTCACTGTTTGAAGGGTCCGGCACTGCCTCATGCCAATAAGACCCCGGATTTGAGGTAAGGGATACTTGGGTATTCCTTGGCGCGATATTACCGTAGTTGAATTGCGTTGCATACGGGTCGCATTTCAATCGGCGGAAATGTGACGACAAAGCCGCAGTTGTGCCATTCGCCAGCGGTCGCGGCGCAAGATGTTGTGGTTGCATTACAAAGCCTCCCAGATGCAGGTGCCATTTTTCAGGCGATATGCTTCGAAAAACTGTGTTGCGTCAGGGTCAACAGCGCCAAATTCAACCGCCCGATCCGCCAACGAAATCACAATCACGTCGCCTGTCAGCGCATACTGTGCGAGATAGGGGATAGCCAGCGTATCGCACAGGGCATTCATATCAGTTCCCGCTGCTTCGTAATCAATCGTACCGTCTTCCCGGCCGATTTCAGGGGCAATAAAGCGGAACCGCAACCAAGTTTCGTTGCCCATCTGGTCAACCAGCACTTCTTGCAGGTCAACGGGTTGCCCCGAAGGCACATCGATCGCCTGCACAGATGTGGCAGCAAGGATCAGGGCGGCAGCCAGTTTCATCCGGCCACCTGCCCTGCCATCGCTGTCAGCGAGTTCAGGTTATGATCAACAAACGGTTTCACGCGTTTCTCCTGTCGTGCCAAAGGTACTAGGCCTTCGGCGAGGAATATTGAGAGCCAGAGAAGCTAGAGCGGGATGTTATCGTGTTTCTTCCAAGGCATCGTTTTTTGCTTGTTGCGCAAAGACGCGAATGCACGGGCAATGCGTTTGCGCGTCATGCGCGGTTGAATGACCTCGTCAATGAAGCCACGTTCTGCCGCAACAAAAGGGTTGGCAAATCGCGTCTCGTAGTCCGCCGTGTGACGGGCGATTTTTTCGGGATCTTTCAGATCAGCGCGGTGGATAATCTCTGTTGCACCTTTGGCACCCATCACTGCGATCTCGGCTGTAGGCCACGCATAGTTAAAGTCAGACTGAAGGTGTTTGGATGCCATCACGTCATAGGCACCGCCATAGGCTTTGCGGGTAATGACGGTCACCATCGGAACCGTTGCCTCGCCATAGGCGAAAAGCAGTTTGGCACCGTGCTTGATAACGCCGCCATATTCCTGGCTGGTACCGGGCAAAAAGCCGGGCACGTCAACCAAGGTCAGGATCGGAATTTCAAATGCATCGCAGAAACGGACAAACCGCGCGGCCTTGCGCGAACTGTCGATATCAAGACAGCCTGCCAGCACCATTGGCTGGTTAGCGACAACGCCGACTGTGCGGCCTTCGATGCGGATAAATCCGGTCAGGATGTTTTTGGCAAAGTTTTCCTGAATTTCGTAGAAATCGCCCTCGTCAGCCAATTTATGGATCAATTCTTTCATGTCGTAGGGCGTGTTGGCGTTTGCGGGCACAAGCGTATCCAGCGAAGCCTCAATCCGGTCCGGGTCATCAAAGAACGGGCGGACGGGTGGTTTTTCACGGTTGTTGGCGGGCAAAAAATCGATCAAGCGGCGGACCTCGGCCAGCGCTTCGACATCATTTTCAAACGCCGCATCTGCTACGGACGATTTGCGCGTATGGGTCGAGGCCCCGCCCAGCTCTTCGGCTGTGACCTGTTCGTTGGTCACGGTCTTAACCACGTCTGGGCCGGTCACGAACATATAGGACGTGTCTTTGACCATAAAGATAAAGTCGGTCATCGCAGGGGAATACACCGCGCCGCCCGCACAGGGGCCCATAATCACGCTGATTTGGGGGATCACGCCAGAAGCTTCGATATTGCGCTGGAAAACTTCGGCATAGCCGGCAAGGCTGTCCACACCTTCCTGAATGCGCGCGCCGCCAGAATCGTTGATGCCGATGACGGGGGCCCCGTTCTGAATAGCCATATCTTGGATCTTGCAGATTTTCTGAGCGTGCGCCTTGGAAAGCGACCCACCGAACACGGTGAAATCCTGACTGAATACATAGACAAGGCGGCCGTTGATTGTGCCCCACCCCGTGACAACGCCGTCGCCTGCAGGCTTTTGATCTTGCATGCCGAAATCGGTGCAGCGGTGGGTGACGAACATGTCGAATTCTTCGAAAGACCCTTCATCAAGCAGCAGATCAATCCGTTCGCGTGCAGTGAGCTTGCCACGGGCGTGCTGCGCATCGATGCGCTTTTGCCCACCACCAAGGCGGGCTTCTTCGCGACGGTCTTCCAGCTGTTCCAGGATATCTTTCATGACGCACCTCTGTTAGATTTCCCGCATACTAGCCATTGTGGCCTTACAACCAAAGCGACATTTAGCAAATTTGCAAATCTTATACAGATGGAGATTTGCAAACTGCAAATTTGCTAAGAGTGACGAAGGTCATAGACAAAATTCAACCACAGGCATAAATGCATATGCATGAATAGTGAAAATTCCGTCCGGTTTTTGGACAAATCCAGCCCTCCACACATTTCGACTCTGATCCTGTTGTCAGGCATTGGAGCGCTGGCAATGAACATGTTTCTGCCCAGCCTGCCGTCGATGGCGGAGTATTTTGGGACGGATTACGCTGTGATGCAGCTTTCTGTGCCGCTTTACTTACTTTTCAGCGCGGGGTTGCAGCTGATCATCGGGCCGGTATCCGACAATCTGGGGCGGCGCAATGTGTTGCTGTGGGGGTTGGTAATCTTCATGATTGCAACCTTGGGGTGTATTTACGCACCCACAACGGCGATTTTTCTGATTTGCCGCTGTGCACAGGCCATCGTGGCCGTCACGATGGTGCTAAGCAGGGCTGTCGTGCGTGATATGTTTTCGCAAGACAAAGCGGCGTCAATGATCGGCTATGTGACCATGGGCATGGCACTGGTGCCGATGATTTCCCCAGCCGTTGGCGGTTTGCTGGATCAGGCATTTGGCTGGCAGGCGACGTTCTGGGCGATGTTCGCTGTCGGCGGCATCGTCTTTGCCCAGACCTGGTACGACCTAGGAGAGACATCCGTCCGGTCGGGCAAAACGATGCGCCAGCAGTTTAGCGAATATCCCGAGCTGTTAAGATCACCGCGTTTCTGGGGATATTCGATGGCTGCGGCCTGCTGTTCGGGTGCTTTCTTTGCCTATCTGGGGGGCGCGCCATTCGTAGGCAGCGAGGTGTTTGGCATGGAACCTGCCGAGCTTGGCCTGTATTTCGGTGCTCCCGCAATCGGTTATTTCGTCGGCAACTTTATCACTGCGCGCATGGCCACGAAACTGGGCGTCAACACGCTGGTGCTGTTCGGGTGCCTTGCCAATGCCGTTGGCGGGTCCGTGTCGATGCTGATTTTTCTGGCTGGGTATGGCAGCCCGCTGACGTTCTTTGGCATGATGACGCTGGTCGGGTTGGG
>JAPKCR010000187.1 GCA_026421135.1 Sulfitobacter sp.
GGTCGGCGAGTTTGAAAGCCTGTCTGTTGATCGCGATTTTGCCGAGCGGTCCTATACTGCCGCCCTTGCGGCCTATGACGTCGCTGTTGCGGAATCGCGCCGCCAAAGTCGATACCTCGCCGCCCATATCAAGCCAACGCTCGCTGAAACATCCATATATCCCGACCGGCTACTGACCTTGACGTTGATCGCATTTTTCAGCTTTCTGATCTGGGCAATTCTGGTCATGGTTGGCTATTCGTTAAGGGATCGGCGTTAAAAAAAGCCATGATCCTCTTACGGAACCTATCAAAATCCTATCACCTGAATGGCAATCGTAAGGTGGTTGCCAATTGTATAAATGCGGTCTTTCCCGGCCATGTTTCCGTGGGTCTACTGGGGCGGAATGGCACGGGTAAATCTACATTGTTGCGTATGATTGCCGGCACAGCAGACCCGACCTCCGGCGAAGTGTTGAGCGACGGGAATGTGTCTTTTCCTGTTGGGTTCGCCGGGTCATTTCACCCCGATATGACCGGTGCGCAGAACACCCGGTTTGTCGCGCGGATATACGGTGCCAACAGCGATGCGCTTGTGGATTATGTTGCCGATTTTGCTGAACTTGGTGCCCAGTTTCACACGCCTATCAGGTCTTATTCCTCAGGGATGAGGTCACGCCTGGCCTTTGGCGTGTCGATGGGGCTGACATTTGACACATACCTGATCGACGAAATTACAGCTGTTGGCGATGCAGCATTCAAACGCAAAAGCAAAAGCGTTTTTGCTGATCGAATGTCACGATCCGGATCTATATTTGTAAGCCATTCCACAGGTTTACTGCGCGAAATGTGTACCGCCGGAGCAGTCCTTGAAAGTGGCAGCCTGATTTACTTTGATGATATTAACGAAGCGATAGAGCTGCACGAGTACAATATGAAACCCTGACCCCCTGCTTTTGGACAAGGTTTCATTCATGACTGATCACCCCTTTCCATCCAACGCTACGATGGTCTTTTGCATTGGCGCGCAAAAGGCAGGGACAACATGGCTGTATGACGCTTTGCGTCTTAGCCATCAGGTGCATTTTTCGCGTAACAAGGAACTGCATTATTTCGATGTCATCGCCGGAAAAGCGAAACAGGTGTTTGACATGCGTGTGCAGGCAGCCGAGATTCTGGCAAAACGGCTGATCCCGCAGATAGGTATTCGCAACCGCCCTAATTTGAAGCAACTGCGCGATTTAACCGAGTTGCTAGAAATCTATGCATATAGCCATGGCGATCACTCCGGCTATCTAAATTATCTTCTTCGGGACTATGAAGACCAGGCCGTCATCTGTGACATTACTCCGGCCTACGCAATTCTGGATCGCGACGGGTTCGCGCAGATGGCGCAGATCGGGTCGGCCAAGTTCATCTTTATCTTACGGGATCCCATTGATCGAATGTGGTCGCAAATCAGGATGGCAATCAAGACCACAAGCCCGCCACCCATATCGTTCCAAGATGCTTGCGTTGCGCGTGCGGGCCATCTGATCAAATCGGGTCGTTTGCCTAATATCGAGCGGGCCGATTACAGGCGCACGATTACCGAATTAGAAGCCGCCGTTCCTCAAAGCCGTATCAAGTACTTATTTTATGAGGACATGTTCAGACCGGCCACAATGAACGCCCTCTGCGATTTTCTGGGAATTCAACCGATCGCAGTTGATCCCGATAATCACAGTAATCTTGGTGCAATGGCTACTATGCCTGCGGGCATTCACGCTGGATTTAGCGAAGCATTTAAGGCCCAGTATGCCTTTGTGCATAGACGTTTTGGTGGGCTAGTTCCCGCGCAATGGAACTCAGGGTTTCTGGCAAATTCCGATCTGCCGGGATCTGCCTGATGCCGGCGGCTCATTACCACAGTCCTGTCCGGAAACTGCGCAGGGTGAACCGCCCGCAACATTTTATGGCTGTTCGAACAATTTGCGCACTGATCCTGCGCGAGATGACGGCGAGTTACGGGCGCTCCCCCGGCGGATATATTTGGGCTTTGGCCGAACCTGCCCTTGGCATCGCATTGTTATCGGTGATTTTCTCAATTGGATTTCGCAGCCCCCTACTGGGCACAAACTTTGCGATATTTTATGCAACCGGTTTGCTTCCCTTTTTGATGTTTAACGATCTAAGTACAAAAACCTCGCAGGCCATCAACTATTCGAAACAACTGCTCGCCTATCCGCGTGTCACATTTGTAGACGCCATCGTGGGCCGGTTCATCTTGAACATGCTCACCCAAATCCTTGTAAGCATCGTCGTGTTTTCAGGTATCACTTTCGCATTTGAGACGCGCACGATCCTTGACTGGGAAAGGGTATTTTCGGCGCTTGCAATGACCGCAGCGCTTGGCTTGGGGGTTGGTACGTTCAACTGTTTTCTAATGTCGATGTTCCCGATCTGGCAACGCATTTACAGCATTATCACCAGACCGCTCTTACTAATTTCCGGTGTAATTTTCACGCTTGAGGCCGTGCCGCATCCTTATAAAGATTGGCTTTGGTACAATCCGCTCGTTCATATTATCGGGACTGTCCGCTCGGGATTTTATAACAGCTATGATGCCAACTATGCGAACCCGATCTATGTCTATGCGATCTCGATCCTTCTTGGGTTTTTCGGTCTGATATTCCTACGCAGGTACCATCGCGACATCATGGAACTTTGAAAGGTCTAGAGCCGCAAGCATCGCTGGGGCATCACGAGATTTCTAGATCATTGTCCAGAACGTTAAGGGATGTGACATTGAGCAGATCAAGAATATTCCCGTTGCCAAAGTCCAAGGAAATAAAGCCACCTTCTGTTACTTCAGCAAACTCAGATAACTGGGACAGGCTGCGTTCACCACCGCCCCACAGCATCGAATCCAAGACCAACGTATCTATCTCGTTCTGGAAATCCAAAATCTGGTCATGCCCAGACGCAAAATAGAACTGATCGGCACCGATCCCTCCAGCCAATAAATCATCGCCCTCACCGCCGTCCAAGGTGTCATGGCCTGCGTTCCCCTTTAACAGGTCGTTGCCTGACCCGCCAAAAAGCCAGTCCGATCCGTTGTCCCCCTGCAAGCGATCATCACCTGCGCCGCCGTCCAACGTGTCGTTGTTGATCCCGCCCGAAAGGCGGTCATTGCCACTTTGGCCCTCCAACTTATCGGCCCCTGCATTGCCGTACAAATGGTCATTTCCATTGCCACCATACAGTTCATCTGAACCGGCGCTTCCTTGCAGTGTATCCTGATCATTGCCACCCCACAGCCGGTCCGAATTCAGCCCGCCCGTCAGTATGTCATTGCCATCGTCGCCATACAGCCGGTCCGCACCATTGTTCCCGTTGATCACGTCGTTCCCGTCCCCGCCACCGATGGCATCATAACCGTCACCACCCCAAATAGAATCGTCACCCTCCTGCCCGCGCAGGGTATCCCAACCGATACCACCCCAAATCTCATCGGACCCCTGACCGCCCTCAAGCAAATCGCTCCCGGCGTTCCCATAGATGCGATCACTGCCCTCATCGCCCATGATCGTATCGTTGCCGCCCATCCCGGACAGCGTATCGTTCGATGCAAGGCCCTGAATGATATCAGCCGCATTGTCGCCAGTAAGCGTGTCGGCTGCAGGGGTACCAATCAGGTTCAGTGGCAGTGGGAGCGCCGGTGACGTTTCGCTATCTGGTTCGTCAGGCAAGACTAAATTTTGCGGGATATAGGAGGTTCCAAGAGTGATTCTGGTGATAAGGTCTTCGTATAAGATAGGCTGCCCATCAGCGCTTTGGATCGTTAGATTCTCGTTTCCGAGTGTTAGAACCGCGCCTGTACCAGTCGTCTGAAAAGCCGATTGTGGAATGCTGCGCACAAGTGGCCAGCCCGAGAGGTCGAGACTATCTTGTTGGGTATCGAAATCACTGATGGTGTCGGATGCGTTGTCAGCGGTCATGATAAAGCGATCAGCCCCAGCCCCGCCTGTCATCAGGTCTGATCCGGCCCCGTCCACAAGAAAGTCATCACCCGCACCCCCGAGGATTGTATCATTTCCCCCATGCCCCATCAGAAAATCATCAAGGGCGGTGCCATCCATGACCTCCGCAGTGCTCGCGCCAAAGATTGGCGTAGCCCGACCGGAAACATCCAATGTGAGGGCGGTCAATCCAGCCCCGGCCCCGGATGCAGCGACAAGGTGCAATACGCCATTCTGAACAGAAAAGCCGAGGGCTGATACGGCATCCAAGGTGGTATCCAAACCATCGGTGATCGTACTTAGGTGCAATAGGCGACCGTCCGGCGATAATTCAAAAACAGAAACGCCGTCGTCCCCGCCAGCCGCTGCAAGATAGGCGCGATCATTGTGAACGACTGTTTCTAAGTGTGACACATCATCAAAGCGCGTGTTCAATGTATCCAGCAGGTGATCCGTCAACTGCATCGTTCCGTCAACGTCAAACCTAACGACAGTAAGGGACCCACTTGCTGCAGACGCCATCACACCAAAAGATTGCCCGCCAATAGTGACAAAGGACACGGCAGTTGGGCCCGCGATGCCCACACCGTCATCAGCCGATATGCGCGACACTTCTGATGGCAGCCCCTCATTGTCTAGCGTCATGCTAATCAACGCATTTTCAGAGGCAGAGCCAATAATCAAACTTTGCGATCCAGCCAAGTCCGCAACGCAAATTGCGGTGAGGGCCGTCTGCGATGCAGCCCCGATGCCGGTGTCCTGAACCAAGTTAACAGTTCCGTCGTTATTGATTTGCCAGACGCCGACAGTATCGGAACCTCTTGCGATTCCATACAAATACGGCTGCCCGTCTATCATCGCGACTTCGGCCCCAAGCATTTGCTGGGGCATGGATGCGCCTGTTACGGCGGCAACGTTGGTGAAACTGCCATCCGCCGCTAGATCAATTCGCGTCAACGCCGCATTTTGAACGCCAGTCAGGTACAGACTGTCCCCTACAAGTGTGAGTTTATTTACAGACCCAGACTGAGTAGCGCCAGCGATCGGACGGCTATCAAGTTGTGTCAGTCCGCCGTCCGAACCGATGCTATACGCCAGCAGGTCACCCCCGCCAAAGCGAGAGGTTGTATATAAAATTGAACCGGTAGGCGTATCCGAGACAACCATATCGGTAACACCAGTCAGAAAAAAATCCGATCTGCCCGGCAAAGTTTCTGTGTGTTCGAACTCCATTTGTATCATTCCCCGGATACTCACCGGGGATGATATTGGTCAAACTTCGTTAATCTCTCATATTAACTTTGTGGCAGCTTAGTGGCGTTCGCAGCAAATTCTAACGATTGAATTTGCCTGATTACAAATACAGACCACCCGTCTGCACCGACCCGGCCCCATCACCAGGAAGAACCACGCCCCCGCTATCGATTACGCCATTTGCCGACAGATAATATCGCGAACCGGTCGCACTTCCCGCAAAGCTTTGCCCAGCAAATCGTGCCACACTTGTATGAGTACAAATGCAAAATGCATCCTCAAACTCAGGTACGGTCGTCAACGTCACACTTTGGCCGTTGCCATTAAATTGCGCGCCATCAGATAAGCGCAAATGAAACGCAGCGTCGCCGGCAATCTCGCATGCACCTTCAAAAGACAGCCGTGCGGCTTGCCCCTCTAGCTGACCCCCAGCGCTCCCAAATACTACC
>JAPKCR010000188.1 GCA_026421135.1 Sulfitobacter sp.
CAACGCAACGGCGATATTGGGCAATAGTCTGAAAAGGCCGTCCAGCCAGCCATCAAGCTTGTCGAATATCAGGCCGGGGTTTGCGTCTACTTCATTCACGGGCACGTCCTTTGTTGTTCACGTCAAAGTCTAACAACTCAATGTGTAACAACTCAACGCCCGATTTCGTTGAGTTAGGATTTCGGGAGCTGCAAGACCTTGGCCTTTGAACTTATACCGATCACGATGGCGGTTTCACTGATAGCAGCGACAGTGCCGCCTGCAATAGCATCACCCAGCTTGACCCGCTTGATTCTGCCGTTGCGTTGACGAACCAGGGCACCTGGATCTTCCAGACTGCCAAAAACGCCGATCAGTGCAACTGCGGGCAGGGGAACCTGCTGGGTTGCAAGAGCAATCACTTTGGCAGGGGTGGGTGTGCCATTTTCGTCTGCGGACATGTCAGCCTTTCTTAACCCTGTGGATCAGGGAGTGGGTAAAGAAAGTCAGTTAACAAAGGGTTTCCGTGGCCGATAGATGGGGTGATGCGGGCAAGCAAATACTGGCTGAGACATAGGCAAAGCTTTGCCATGAGGGCCAAATGCAAAGCAGCGCAGGGGCTTGAACCTCTGCGCTGCTTTTGTCTGATGGTATTGTGGGGCGCTTATTCTGCGGCGGGTTTCATCTGGAAACCTGAGTTGATTTGATCGGACGGTTTCACAGGGTAATCACCGGTAAAGCAGGCGTCACAATATTGCGGGCATTTGGCGTTGCGGCCTTTGGCCTCGCCCACGGCGCGATATAGACCATCGATGGAAATGAACTTGAGGCTATCTATCTGCAAATGCTCGCGCATTTCTTCTTCGGACATGGTCGCCGCCAGCAGCTTTTCACGCTGTGGTGTGTCGACGCCGTAAAAACACGGCCACGCGGTCGGGGGCGACGCGATGCGGAAGTGAACTTCCTTGGCACCCGCATCAAGAATCATCTCCTTGATCTTGCGGCTGGTCGTACCGCGAACCACCGAATCGTCCACCAAAATTACCCGTTTGCCCTTGATCAGCGCGCGGTTCACGTTGAGCTTAAGACGCACACCCATGTTCCGGATTTGTTCGGTCGGTTCAATAAAGGTCCGGCCCATATACTGGTTGCGGATGATTCCCATCGCATAAGGAATGCCTGATTGCAGGCTGAACCCGATGGCCGCAGGGGTGCCACTGTCGGGGACGGGGCAGACCAGGTCGGCATCAACGGGGCTTTCCTTGGCCAGTTCGCGGCCAATCGCCTCGCGTGTTTCATAGACAGAGCGGCCGCCAAGAATGCTGTCGGGGCGGCTAAAGTACACATGTTCAAAGATACAGAACCGCGATGCGACCCGACGGAAGGGGAAATGGCTTTCTACGCCTTTGTCGGTGATCACGACCATTTCGCCCGGTTCAATTTCGCGGACGAATTCAGCACCGATAATATCAAGAGCGCAAGTTTCCGAGCTTAGCGCCCAGCCTTCGCCAACCTTCCCTAGCACAAGCGGCCGCACACCCAAGGGATCTCGCACGCCCATCAGCTTGGTGCGGGTCATCGCGACTATGGAAAATGCGCCTTCAACACGGCGCAGGGCGTCTTCCATGCGTTCAGGAATGTTGCGCTGCAAGGACCGCGCCATCAGATGGATGATACATTCGCTGTCGGATGAAGATTGGAAAATCGAGCCACGTTCAATCAGCTCGCGGCGTAGGGCGTTCGCGTTGGTGATGTTGCCATTATGCGCAATTGCGGCACCACCCATGGCGAACTCACCGAAAAATGGCTGCACATCGCGGATAGCTGTCTGGCCTTTGCTGCCCGAGGTGGAATAGCGGACATGGCCGATGGCCAATTCGCCCGGCAACGTTTCCATTACTTTTTGCGAGGTAAAGTTGTCACGCACATAGCCAAAACGGCGGGCGGATTGAAAACCGTCTGTCGGGTCATAGCTGACGATGCCGCCAGCCTCTTGTCCGCGATGTTGAAGTGCGTGCAGACCGAGGGCTACAAAGTTCGAAGCGTCGGCCACACCGACAACGCCGAATACGCCGCATTCTTCTTTCAGTTTATCGCCGTCATCGGCGTCTCGAAGGTATGAGGTGTCAAAAGGATGTGCAGGTGGCATGATCTTGGACAACGGGGAAGCTCCGATTCCGGGTAAGAAGACACGCACTATGTAGGCGCTTGAGTCTGGGTTGTCACCCCGCTGTCACGTTAACGTATGCTTAAAGCAATGGCAGTGTCGCGAGAACGCAAAAGGGCCGCCCTTGGCGTGGGGCGGCCCGATCATCACATTAATCTTTGCAGAGTTATTCGCCGCACGCACCAACAAGTGCTTCGTAGCGGGTAGTGATCCAGCCAAGAGCCTGCTCGGGGTTTTGTTCTTCGATCTGGCCCGTGAACCGGCCAAACACCTGAGCCGACCGGCTTTCGTCAACAATTGTGAACGTCTGGCCGGTAATGACGGTGTCGTAGACGAAAAAGGCAATCGCCACGAGAAGGATACCGCGCACAACGCCGAACAGGAAACCAAGGCCCTGATCCAGCCCCCCCAGCACCGACCGCTGAATCAGCGATGAAAACAGTGGGGTGAACAGCGACACGACAATCAGGGCAATCGCAAACACGATGGCGAAGGCCCCGATGATGGACAGTTCGCAGCTGTCCGCAAGAAATTCGCCTATTACCGGTATTTCAGACACCAGCGGTTCGACTTGCGGTGCAAACAAAAACGCCAGCACTGCGGCCGCGATCCAGCCCACGATGGCCATCAGTTCGCGAACTAGGCCCCGCCCATAGGCAAGGAGCGCAGATAGGACGATGACAAGCGCCACAACCCCGTCAATGATGGTAAAGCCTTCCATGATCGTCTTGCCTTCCTTGGGGGGGCCTTAGCCAGCCCCGAAAATTTCGCCTACAAATCCGGTTAGATCGCTCATGGTGTTAAGCGTTATTCCGTTCTTGCCCACCGGTTTTCCTCCCGCGGGCGCAATGGCGCTGGTAAAACCAAGTTTTTGCGCTTCTTTCAACCTGTTTTCGGTCTGCGTGGCCGGTCTTAGGGCACCTGACAGGCTAATTTCGCCAAAAACAACGGTTTCAGCAGGTAACGCCACGTCTTCGCGAGCACTAAGCAGGGCTGCCGCCACGGCCAGATCGGCGGCAGGTTCGGATATTTTCATGCCGCCTGCGACGTTCAGATAGACGTCAAGCCCGGCAAAGGGGATCCCGCAACGTGCTTCGAGGACCGCGAGAATCATTGCCAGCCGCCCGCCATCCCAGCCAACAACGGTGCGCCGCGCCTGAGAATGGGGCGAGGGGGCAACGAGTGCCTGCAACTCACACAAAACAGGGCGTGTGCCTTCTATGCCTGCGAAAACAACCGATCCAGCAGCTGGTTCACCGCGTTCAGACAAGAAATGCGCCGAAGGATTAGTGACTTCGGCCAGCCCTTGGCCGGTCATCTCGAACACACCGATTTCATCAGCCGGGCCAAAACGGTTTTTCACGGCTCGCAAGATACGGAACTGATGGCCGCGCTCACCTTCGAAATACAGCACCGTATCAACCATATGTTCGACAACACGGGGGCCAGCGATCTGGCCGTCTTTGGTGACATGGCCAACAAGAATCACCGACACACCTGTGCGTTTGGCAAAACTGGTCAGTTCATGGGCAGACGCGCGGACTTGAGACACCGAACCGGGCGCGCTTTCGACGTTATCCGCCCACATGGTCTGGATCGAATCGATGATCGCCAGATCGGGGCGTTCGGCCTCGAGGGTGGTCAGGATGTCGCGCAGATTGGTTTCGGCGGCCAGTTTAACCGGCGCATCGGCCAGCCCAAGGCGCTGCGCGCGCATACGAACCTGTGCCGAGGCTTCTTCGCCGCTGACATAGATTGTTTTCAGACCGCTGCGAGCAAAATGTGCGGCAGCTTGCAGAAGCAGGGTCGATTTACCGATGCCCGGATCACCGCCTACCAGAATTGCCGATGCCGCAACCAAACCACCGCCCAGAACGCGGTCCAGTTCTGTAATGCCAGACTGGCTGCGCGGTGGAGGGGCTTCTTTTGTGCTTAGATCGGTCAGTATCATCGCCGACCCGCGCTTGGCCCCTAGCGACTTGCTGGGCGGTCCCGCAGAGATGCCTTTGTCTTCCTGGATCGTGTTCCATTCGCCGCAGCCATCACAGCGGCCGGACCATTTATTAAAGCTCGCACCGCAAGACGTGCATGAAAATGTGACGGGAGTTTTTGCCATGCGCCTTTTTGGCCGACAGCGCAGGCGAGGTCAAAGCAAAAGAATGGTTTATTCGGCGGCCTTTGCCGGCAGTTCGAAAATGCGGTCATCAGCGTCCTGTGCGCGGGCAACAATCGTACGTTCAACACCAAGTTCCGGCATGATTTCATGCATTTCGGCACGCAAACGATCCAGTTGCGCTGATGCGACACTTTCCTCAAGCTCGACCTCGTGCAGCCAATGGCGCATTTCGGTCGAAATAGATTTGGCCTGATCAAGACGGGAATTGAACAGGTCGATTTCTTCTTGGCGTTGCTTGAGGAAATTGCGGGCGCGGTCAATCTTTTCGTCGGCGTAGACCGAGGCGAGCTCCTTAGAAATATGGCTCATCTGGGATGCCACCTCGAGGAGGGAAGGTTCCAGTGTGCTCAGATCAGGGTGATCGCGCAAATATGACAGGCGTTCGCGAACCGAATCGAACTCGGATGACAGTTGAAAGGTATGCGACCGATCTGCGGCATGTACGGCGGCATAGGCGCGCGACACGTCATTCATGTTCATGGCAAAGTTTCGGTGCGAGGTTTCAAGCCGCATGATCCGCCAGTTCGACGGTAAGAAAAAGCAGATACTAAAGGCCAGAACGGTCAAGCCGATCTGAGCATACATGCCTGCATTTTCAACAGGTTGCCCGGCAATACTGACGGGGATTTCGATCCAGTTCCACAAGCCAAGCGACGCCATCGCAGTAGCCGTGATCAGGGCAAGTGCCGCGACCACAAACACGACCAGCGCGAGCCGTTGTAAAAGATACTGAACCAATGAAGCAAACGCACGTAACTGAGACACAATGAACCCCCCTGTTATCGATGTAGGCAAGTTTACGCCGATAGTAAGGAAACACGAAGAATTATTTAAAAAGGTAGGTGTGTTGGACCGTGTCATGGCGAATTTAACACGGTTAGCCTGTGGGATTGTCCACGATATCGCGGGAATCGGCAGCGTTTATCCGGCTTTGTTTTGTTTTCCAGCTGATCCATAGGGACATGAGGATACAGGCGGTGAACAGATACAGCCCCCATGCGACTTCGACCCGACCGATTCCCACACCTTTGGCGAGGGTAATATAGAGCGCGATCAGAAACACATCGGCCATAGCGAGTTTGCCAATGAAGTTCAAAGCGGGCAGGGCGCGCGGACTGAGCAGATCAAACTGCACCAAGGCCAGTCCGACGGTTTTGAGGTAGGGGGCAAAAAGTGCGAAAACGGTCACGACCAGTGCTAGGAAGATGTCCGACCCCCACAGCGATTGTAGCCCACTGAGGACAGATATTTCGGTCAATCCGAATAGGGGAAGTAATCCCGCGCGCAACAAGGGTGCGGCCCAAGCGACCGGGTAGAGAATGAGCAAAGACAGGTTCAGAGCGCGCAGCATAAA
>JAPKCR010000811.1 GCA_026421135.1 Sulfitobacter sp.
CGGCACCCGTCTTCGGTAGCGACCTGTGACAAGCTGACTGGACGGGGTTTCGGTCCGATCATCGTGTTCCGCGAGCCAGTAGGCGAACCTGCGGACCATTCCAAGGCGGCAAGACCATGTGTTGTTGTCCGCGCTGCCGTAGTTCGCTTTCCAATCAAGGAACAAGGGCGTCGAGATCCGATCGAATCCGTTTTCATCGCCATAAGTCGTGAACTTGCGCAGGACACGTTCGTCGAAAGAAAGATCAAAGCCCATCGAGCGCCGCAGGGCCAGGTATTCGTCAAGTCGTTGAGATAGCGTCTTCATTGCACGTCTCCCGAAGTCGGCCAGGGGCGCGAGATCAAGCGCAGGGCATCCACATCGTATTGCGCATAGATGGTCGTGGTCATCGCGGATCGGTGACGCAGCACATCCCCGATCTCGGCTAGTGAAGCGCCCTTTCGCAGCATATCGGTGGCCAGGCTGTGTCGCAGAATGTGCGTGCCGATATACGCTTGCGGCGGGCTGATGCCGGTCGCATCGTAGGCATCCCGCAATATCCAGCGCAGGATTTGGGCGTCCTTGAACCTCTTGAACGGCGGTTTCACCGAGACGAACAGCGCGCGTTCCGGCCCCCGGCGCTCATTCTTGATGTAATCGACAATCGCCTCGCCAACCTCCGCCGGCAGTGGCATCCGATCCTGCAACTGCCTTTTGCCGCGGATCAGGATTTCGCCGGCGCGCCAATCGATGTCGTCCAGCTCTATTGCCGTAACTTCCGGCGCACGAAGACCGAGCCGGGCGATCATCAACAACATTGCATAGTTGCGCCGACCCGTTTTCTCGTGATCGCGAACCACCTCGATGAGACGATTGACCTCTTCGGGCTCAAGATATCTCGGAATGCCGGTCGGCTTTGGCTGCCGCGCCTTTGGTACGGCGTTGCTCAGGTTGCGCTCGGTTTTGCCGCTCCAGAACAGGAACTGGAACAGATTGCGAAGATGCGACGGGCCGGTCTTGTCACGCGGCGCGTTTTGCTCCTTTCGCAACCAAAGTATGAACCCCGTGATGTCGTCGGGCTTGATGGTGTTGAGGTCGCCCAGACCGGCACCGAACTTGGCAGTCAGGAAGCGGTCATAAAACCGCAAGCAGTGGTAGATGGTGTCCTCGGATAGGCCACGCTGGACGCGGAGGTAGGTTTCGTATTCCCGTTTCAGGACAGCCCTTGGTGACATATCGAGGGGCGGCACAGAACGCTGCGGTGCGCCCGCGTTCTCAATCAAGTAGTCCCAGAACCGATTGATGCGGTATCGACAATGTTTTTTGTCTTTCGCAGAAGCGGTGTCGATAACCGGCACCACCAGTCGGTCCATACAATCTTTGGTCAAGTCAGCGGGCCCGAGGTCCGCCTTCAACATCGCGGCCCAGAGCACCTCGGCTGTGGCCTTGTAGCTGGCAACGGAACGGAGACTGTATCCTTCCTCTTCGATCCGACGTCCGAAGCGTTCCGCATGGTTGTCGGCATATTGCGGCGTTCGGATTGTCTGATCAGGTTTTTCGTCGTTTTTCATAAGCATTTCCTTCACTGGTTGAAGGTTGCGCTTATGGCAGAGGGCGGATGCGATTGGCGCAGTCGAAACGTGCACATGGCGGTTTTCCAAACCGACCTCTCTCTGGCTGAAAGACGGA
>JAPKCR010000812.1 GCA_026421135.1 Sulfitobacter sp.
TATCTTACCACCCGGCAGACCGCGTTCCTTGAAACCCTTGGTCATGTAATACATCGGGCCACCGGATACCGTACCGTCTGGGTATTCGTTGCGATATTTCACACCCAAGGTACATTCGGTGAACTTTGACGCCATCCCTAATAGTCCCGCAAGGATCATCCAGAACGTCGCCCCGGGGCCACCGATGCCAACAGCAACAGCAACACCTGCGATGTTCCCCAAACCAACAGTGCCTGACAACGCTGTCGTCAACGCTTGGAAGTGGCTGACTTCGCCCGCATCATTCGGGTCTGAGTAATCCCCTTTGACCAATGAAATTGCGTGGCCAAAAGCCTTGAACTGAATAAAGCCGAAATAGATCGTAAAGACCGAAGCAGCCACAACCAGCCATAAAACGATCCAGGGAAAGTTGGTGCCAGGTAACGACATAAAGATCAAATTGACGAACCAACCCGTCGATCCGGCGAAGATATCGTTGATGCGTTGATCCATGCCCACGGTTTCTTGAGCAGATGCGATCGCGGGCAAAGCAGCGGCCGCAGCCGCACCAAGCCCAGTTGCAAATAACTTGTTCATTGTCTGCCCCTTTACGGAATAATTGTGATTGGAACGCTGGATGCGACGGCTAAACGGCCTGTAACACCGCCGAACATCCGCTCTTTCAAACCGCGAACACCAACACGGCCCACTACGATCTGCTGCGCCTTATTCTTTTTAGCGATGTCATCCAGAATATCCGCAACATCACCATGCTTCACGATGCCATCGACGGATATTCCACTTTTCTCGGCTTTATTAATTGCCGGTTCCATGATCCGCTCTCGCGCTAGGGCGAGTTCTTCTTCGCGACGTTTATGGCGTTGTTCGTTTTCCTCCGGTGTCTGGAAACTGAACGGCGACCATTCGATCACATAAACAAGCTTCAGGGTGCAATCCCCTATAAGCTTGGCTTGGGTTGTGGCGAATTCCAAGGCGCGATTGCCCGACTCACCCCCGTCAAGTCCGACGACGATAGTGGATGTTTTCATTGTACTGTCCCTCTTGTTGCGGCGCGGCCTCTTGCGGGTCGCGTCAAACCCAAAGGCTAAAATTACCCTTAGATTTAGAAACGATAACTGACTAAATAAAAAATATTCGCCTCATTTTTCTGGCCATCACAGTCGAATTGGCTTCTTTTCCAACAATTTGTCGTCAATTTGCGTTGTTTTCGGCCGGGTCGAGACGACTCAGATTGGTGAAACGCTGTCACCTATGCGGATCAGACCGGGAGCAACCACGCTCGCGCACCATCCACCATGCCCACGAAGTGCTGAATATCCGCCCTGACCCAACGCTTCTTCCATCCGGCTGCAGGGCGCACAAATCACGTCGAATGACAGAACCACCTGCCCGACCTGCACAAATCGGCCTTTCAGGGCCGACAGGTTAATCCCCGACACAACCAGGTTGCGTCGAAGGATGTCGGGCGTCACGTCGTCACGCCCCAAAAATGCCGCGATAACAGCCAGATGTTCTGCTTGGATCAAGGTCACAGCACGCTTGCCGGGCCTAGCGTGGTCGCCCTCCAAACCGTCATTGTTCACCTGAATCTCGGGCACGGATTGTACGACTGACCGTCGCTGCGCACGCAGCGGGCCCACTGCCTGCAGGCGGCTGCACAGGCCG
>JAPKCR010000189.1 GCA_026421135.1 Sulfitobacter sp.
CTTTGGGCTTGGTGGATACTTCACGCGATTGGCGCAAAATGGTATCCGGGCAGCGACTTTGGTATTTTGAAGCGCGTGACGCAAGTGCGTGGTTGATGATTTAAACGGATGTTTCGGCATGTGGCAGGATGAACCCCGCCCTACGAAAAAGGACAAACAAGATGAGTGATGATGTGAAGAACAACGAGGTTCCTAAGCCATACGAATATCCCTTTGAGATGGCTTCTGAGGACGAAATCCGGTTTCGTGATGCGGGCGCTGAAGAAGGCCGTCCAGCGGGTGTACCCTCGTCTTATGATCGTGGCGGATCTACACGCTGGACGCCTGAGGCAATATCCGAAGTGCATGCTTTGGCGCAGCTGGGACGCTATCAGGTGCGTGGCTATAACACCTTTAACAAGCAGATGCCGACCTTTGATGATTTGACCTTTGTGCCGGCCACGATGACGCGCCTGCCTCTGGAAGGGTACCGCGAGAAGTGCGAGACCAAAACTATCCTTGGCAATGGGCGTGGCTTGGTGGAAAAGCCGCTTGAGTTGGATATCCCGATCTATATTGCCTCAATGTCCTTTGGTGCGCTGTCAGCCTCGGCTAAGGCGTCACTCGGCCACGGTGCCTCGAAGGTTGGCACAATGACCTGTACGGGTGAAGGGGGCATGTTGGAAGAAGAGCGTGCCGCCTCTAACCGTCTGCTCTATCAGATGTCACCAGCACGCTACGGTGTTGATCTTGATCACTTGCGCCGCGCTGACGCGTTGGAGATTGTTGTGGGGCAGGGGGCCAAGCCGGGTACGGGTGGTTTGCTGTTGGGGATGAAAGTATCTCCGCGTGTGTCCAAGATGCGGACTTTGCCCGAAGGTGTCGACCAGCGCTCGACCATTCGCCACCCCGATTTCCTTGGTGCAGATGATCTGGCCGTTAAGATCGAAGAACTGCGCATCGCGACCAACTACCAAGTACCGATCTTTATCAAAATGGGTGCAACGCGTCCACGCTTTGACGTGGCTGTCGCCGCCAAGGCGGGTGCGGACGTTATTGTCCTAGACGGCGCCGAAGGGGGCACGGGGGCCTCTCCGGAGATGCTCCTCAACCATACGGGCATCCCGACCATGTCGGCCATCCGTGCGGCGCGTGAAGCGCTGGATGATGCGGGGATGACGGGTAAGGTGCAACTTGTTGCTGCTGGCGGTATCCGCTCCGGCGTGGACGCGGCCAAGTGTCTGGCTCTAGGGGCGGATGCTGTGATGATCGGCAATGCGTCAATGATTGCGATGGGATGTAACTCGCCGCGTTATCTTGAGGATTACGCCGCTTTGGGAACCTCACCTGGGGCCTGTCACCACTGTCATACGGGCCGCTGCCCAGTTGGGATCGCTACGCAAGACCCTGAGCTTGAAAAGCGCATGGACCCGACGGCGGGTGCCGAACGTGTTGCACGTTATCTCACTGCGATGACAATGGAGATAACCGCATTGGCCAAAGCTTGCGGCAAGTCCTCGGTCCATAACCTTGAGGTCGAAGATTTGCGCGCGCTTAGCCTGCAAGCCTCGGCGTTCACAGGTGTTAAAATGGCTGGGATCGACCGCGCCTATGACTGGTGAAGATTGCCGTATTAGACCTTTGCGTTTGGTTGCCTGAGTACCAGCACGACCAAGCCAAGTTCGGTGATTTGATCGCCCGCTGGACAGTGCGGGGATTGCCCGAAGCAAAAGTCACTGTGGTGCATGTGGTTGAAGGTGAGGTGTTGCCCGAGATTGAGGCCTATGACGGCTATATCATCTCGGGCTCCGACAAAGGTGTCTATGATGACACGCCTTGGATGAAGCCTTTGCGCGCGTTCTTGGTTGCTGCGCGTGACGCGGGAAAGCCAATGTTTGGTATCTGTTTTGGCCATCAAATCATGGCTGATGTGTTCGGTGGCAAAGCCGAGAAGGTAGGTGAGGCCGAGATCGGAGTGCGCGCCTTTGAGGCGGATGGCCGGACCATCAAAGGCCACGTATGGCACCAAGATCAGGTGACGCAAGTGCCACCAGGTGCGGCGGTAATAGCAAGTGCGGACTACTGTCCGGTCGCCGCGCTGTCGTATAATTTCCCCGCCATGTCGGTGCAATTTCATCCCGAGTATTCCGCGCAATATGTCGCCGAATTTTTACGCCGCTCGCGCGGGGTTATTTTAAGCGAGGATATTGCTGATGCAGCGGTTACTCAGTTTGACGACAGCGACGTGCAGGCTGATTTGTTTGCCAAACAGACAGGTGATTTCTTTCGGGCGCATTTGAGCTGAAGGCAGCGCTGCGATTGAATATCGGTTAAACCTCTACCGTCCTGACGGGCTTTCCTTTGGCGACAGCTTCCGCCTTCCCGCGATCTTGAACCGGTCTGCTGTCCCGTAGTCCTTCATGGCGACACCCGCCACGAAATCCCCGAACACTGGACCGTGTTTGAATAGATGCCCAGAGCAGCCACCCGCAAACAGCACATTTTTGTGAACCGGATGCCAATCTACAATGAAATGCGTATCAGGCGTCAGGATCACTTGGTTGAATTTGCTGTCCACCACCCGCTGACCCTCTAAGCCCGGCAGGCGATGCCGGATGTATTGGCGCGTTTTGGCCAAAGATGCCTTCTCGATCAGGCGCTCGTCGTTGTTGATGTCGATAGGTGTGTTTGGAATGACAACCGCTGCCTTGACGCCCGAGCCTTCGGATGAGGGAATGCCAAAGCTGCCTTGGCCGTGGTCGATCCAGCAGGGCATGTTTTCCATATCGTAGTCGGCCGAGCCATCAGGTGTAGAGGTGTAGAGGACGCTAATGCCCATGATGTTGGATATCGGCTTGATGGTCTTGGGGAACATCTCGGACATCCACGCGCCTGTTGAAATGATGATTACGTCCGCTTGGATCGGCTTGCCATCCAGCATCGGGCGTTCTTGCGCGTCTGTCGTGACGGTGCCGCGCTTGACGATGCCGCCGGCCTTTTTGAACAGATCAAGGCCCGTGATCACGCAGCGGTGCGCCATCAGCAGACCTGCCTCGGGTTCGAAAAGTGCGTATTTGATCTCGTCAACTTTGAACTGGGGAAAACGCGCCCGGACTTCGTCTGGGGTAAATTTGTAGTAGGGGACACCGACCTTGTCGAAGGTTGCGGCGGTGGCGTCTTCCCAATCGCAGTGCCCTTCGGTGGCAAGTATCAACGCACCACATTCATACATCAGGTTTTGGCCACTCTCGGCTTGCAACTCTAGCCACATGGCGCGCGACTGCCTTGCCCACTGGGTATAGAATTCATCCCGTCCCGAGATTGCGCGTATCACGCGGTTATAGTCGGTAGAGGCTGCTCGGGCGTGCCCCGGCTCCCATCGGTCGATCAATGTGACCTGTTCGCCGCGTCTTTGCAGATGCAGCGCCGTCATCACACCCGCAATTCCACCGCCTACGACTACGCATGAACTTCTGACCATCTGGTTATTTTCCTTGTCACAGCGCTGCTTCTGTGGATACTGTATACAGAATACATAAAAAAACAAATGGATTCTCGACAAGGAGAGCACGAGATGGCCAAAGATTTTAGCCTGCCAGAAGGCACCCACACCGTCATTCTGGGGGTTGGTGATATGTGCGGTATCATGCGTGGTAAGCGTATTCCTGCTTCACATTGGGAGGCTATCTGTAAAGACGGCAACGCCCTCTCCATTGCGCTGTTGGCCATCGATATGACCTGCGATGTCTGGGATACGCCCTACGTCAATTTCGACAATGG
Source organism: Sulfitobacter sp. (assembly GCA_026421135.1). GTDB lineage: Bacteria > Pseudomonadota > Alphaproteobacteria > Rhodobacterales > Rhodobacteraceae > Sulfitobacter. The sequence continues at coordinate 3,760 of JAPKCR010000189.1, forward strand.
CTATCCCGATATGCATATGTTCCCTCTGGGCAAGCCCGTGGCGGTGCCGTGGGAGCCTGGCGTCGCCTTTTGTATGGCCTACGCAGAAGGTACAGATCACAAGCCTGTGCCAATTGATCCCCGCCAAGTGTTGGTGCGCCAGCTAGAGCGAGCCAAGAAAATGGGCTTTGAAATTCAAGTAGGGGCCGAGTTGGAGTTCTATCTGCTTGATCCTGAAACAGGCCTGCCGCGTGACAACTCCATTCAGGTCTACGGCCTTGGACGCGCCGCACGGATGGAGCATATCGTCGGCCCAATCCGTCGGCAGATCAACGAATGTGGCATCCCGATCGAGCAATCCAATCCCGAATACGCCCCGGGTCAAGTCGAGGTGAACATCCGCTATGCCGAGGCGATGGAATCCGCCGACAACGTGATAATGTTTAAATCCTTGGTGCGTCAGTTGGGCATCCATCATGACTACCTTGCCAGCTTTATGCCCAAGCCGTTTTTCGACCAGTCCGGCAGTGGCTTTCACACGCATTACTCGCTTTGGAAAGACGGCAAGAACGTGTTTGCCGACAAAGGTGAGCTAAACCAGTTGGGCAAACAGTTCACGGCTGGTCTGCAAAAGCGGATGGGCGAAGCGGCCCTATGTGGTGCCTACACGGTCAACGGATACCGGCGTCGCCAACCCTATACGTTCTGCCCCGTCAACACGAGCTGGGGATATGACAACCGAACCGTTGCATTGCGTATCATACAAGGCTCAGACACAGCTGTGCGCGTTGAAAAACGTGATGCGGGTGCTGATGCCAATCCCTATCTATTGATGGCCACCGACATTGCAGCGGGCCTTGATGGAATCGAGCAGGGGATGGAGCCGACAGAGCCTACATTAGGCAATGCCTATGAAGAATTTCACGGCGATGCGATCCCCACTGATCTGCGCGATGCGATTGCTTTGGCGCGCGGATCGGATTGGCTGAAAGAGGTCATGGGTGATCTGCTCTGGGAGCAATATTGTCAAATGGCCGAGCGTGAGTTGGAGTTCTTTGGTCAGCAGGTCACACAGGTTGAAACCGACCGCTACCTGAGGTCGTTGTAAATGCAGATTGGCAAGGTCACAGGTACAGTAACAGCCACCGCCAAGGCGGAACGGTTGACCGGCCAAAAGCTACTGATCGTGGATGTGGTCGATGCGTCCGGCAATGTGCTGCTCCCTTCGCAAGTGGCACCTGACACCTGCGGCGCGGGCGTTGGCGACACTGTCTTGCTCACTCAAGGATCGGCAGCACGTATGGCGGGCGGGCTGAGTTCGGCCCCCGTTGATCTGACCATTGTGGCCATCGTGGACCGCATTTCGACATAACGTACCCCTTACAAACTTTGAAAAACCAACTGGAGAAAACAAATGGCAAAAGCACCCCTTGCAGGTCAAATGGCCCTCGGCATGATTGAAACACGCGGCCTCGTTGGCGCGATTGAAGCGGCAGACGCGATGGTTAAAGCAGCCAGCGTCACAATCGTTGGCCAGACGAAAGCGGGCGGCGGATTGGTAACAGTGCTTGTGCGCGGCGAAGTTGGCGCGGTGAAAGCCGCAACAGACGCAGGTGCCACAGCAGCCAACAAAGTCGGCGAGGTTGTCTCGGTTCACGTAATCGCGCGCCCACACGACGAGTTGGAAGCGATCCTTGAAAGCCTCGGCACCGGATCCGCATCTTAATCCTATCATTTGAGGTACATCTATGTCCGCTGATTTTGAGGATTTTGCCCGCGCCGCGTCTCGCGTAGGGTCTCGTGCTGCACCGGGTGATGCACGACTGTCACGTGTTGCCGTTTTGGGCGGTGGCGCTGACGCGCGTCTTCTGGCAGCTCTGTCATAGGCCGAGAACAAAGTGACATCACAGTCAGCGGCCAATGACA
>JAPKCR010000190.1 GCA_026421135.1 Sulfitobacter sp.
TAGATGACCATTAACGAGGGGCGACATCCACACATCTTCATAGGCTGGGGGAATTGCCATCTGCTCGAGCCGTTTACGCTCGGATCCGCGCTCAATTGTTGTACCGTCAACTGATTTATAGCTGAAGCCGCGGCCCCTTTTGATCCGGACTATCCCCGGTTGATCATCGCCGTAATAGACCAGATCGGAAGGGACCATTTTTCAGCCCGCCTCAACTTCAGAAGAGAGCTTAAGCACTTCGTCACCGTCATCCTGTTCAATCAGCAACGCAGGATCGTCATCTGAACCGTTCCGCGTAACCTCTGACCCCTTAAGGGTACGTGTAACGCTTTTCGTAAACGTCTGTTGGACTGTACCGCTGGATGTGCCCTGGCCCCAGTCCCATTTTACCTTAGTGCCTTCTGATATTTGCGCCATGATTGCTTCCTCTCTCGCGATTGTCACAATAACCTTTCTGCGTGCGGATCGGTTCCCGGCATGACACCGCAAAATATCATGCAATCTTTGCGCTGTCCTTTCTACGGCCCCAATGGCACGATCCGGGCCATGAAGATATTTTCCGGCAAATCCCGTCCTTTCCATCTTGGCCCCTACCCGCTTGAGCGGCTGCTCAGAGACGCCAAGTCACTGACTTCGCTGCCTGATATTGCGTTTCCAGCCGTCCCATTTTCGGCACCGGGCCAAGTTGAAAATATTATCAACGCGATGGGTCCGTTTCAGGCCATGATGGATGCATTACGCTCGGGTGCAGTCAACGGGACCAAAGCCCAAATTCCAGCGGATCCCTTCGTGCGAGCGCAGCACCTCAAGGCATTTGGCTACTACAACGATGCGTCGATGATGGGGATCTGCGCCCTGCCCAAGGGGGCAGTTCTGATCGCGCCGCGCAAGAACCCCGATGTCGCATCACTTGTTGATGACCTGAAGAACCGCCAAACCACGACGCTTGCCACTGGGATCGATGCAATCATGGCAGACCTTCGTGATACCGCCGGCGCGGACGCCTCTGCGATAACGCACCACACCCACGCAATTGTTGTACTGATCGCTTATCCACGCGACCCTTTGCCGAACGAAGCGGGGTGCGATTGGATCGCGGGCGCTCAGGCCCAAAGGGCATCCCTGCGTGCTGCGGAAAATGCGACTGTACTGGCTGAATACATTCGCATCCTTGGCTTTGATGCCCGCGCCCATTCGGCAACCTGCAGTGACGTGCATCTGCCCAAGTTGGCGCTAGCGGCCGGCCTGACAGTGATGCAGGACAATGCGCCTTGCGCACCGTGGCTCGGTCCGCGCTACGGCCTTGCCGCGATCACAACCGACATGCCAATGGCGGCTGACCTGCCGCTGTGCCCCTTGGAACAGCAACCCGCATCCGTCTTACGCGGGCATGTCTGGCAGCTTGGCACTCACGGCGGGGCCAGCGCCCGGACCCACGACCCCTATGCCAAGCGCGACTTTGTCGATGGCCCTCACCCATTTGAGACGCTGAAGCGGGTCGACAGCCCAACCACCTATATTGATGCGGCCAATGTGCCGCGTATCCCCAAGCGCACCGATATGTTCGCACGGGGGCAATTCGGCGACATGGGGCCAAAAGTTCAGGAGGCCATGAAAGGCGGCCAACATATCGTAAAATCCGCCCCTGCGTCCGCGCAGCGCAGGTTGTTGGGCGCATTGATCCTGCTGCAAAAGGGCGCTGTGGCCCCGACCATCCAAGATGCAGGTGGCGCACGAAACGCTGCAAACATGAAAGCGGCGGCTTATTTTTTGGGTGTCGATGCTGCAGGGATATCCGCTTGCCCGGACTGGACATGGTACAGCCATGATCCGACCGGCACCCCGATCACCCCACCCCATGACCAAGCGCTGAGCGTGGTGATCGACCAAGGGTTTGACACGATGGAGGGAGCCTCCGGCGATGACTGGATCAGCACCTCTCAATCCATGCGCGCCTATTTGCGGTTCTCGGTTCTGGGCGGAATTCTGGCGCAGCACCTGCGCAATCTTGGCTTTGACGCAAAGGCGCATACGGTCATGGATGGCGATGTTTTGCAGCCGCCCCTGTTGTTACTGTCGGGCCTTGGCGAAGTCAGTCGGATCGGAGAGGTGATCCTGAACCCGTTTCTTGGGCCCCGTCTGAAATCCGGCGTTGTGACCCATACGATGCCTGTCGCACATGACAAGCCCATCGACTTTGGCCTGCAAAAATTCTGCGAGGCCTGTAATAAATGTGCCCGCGAATGCCCGTCTGGCGCGATCACGGCGGGCCCCAAAAAAATGTTCAACGGCTACGAGATCTGGAAATCTGACAGTCAAAAATGCGCCACCTACCGGATTACCAACAAAGGCGGATCAATGTGCGGGCGCTGTATGAAAACCTGCCCGTGGAACCTTGAAGGACTTTTTGCCGAAGCCCCTTTCCGCTGGGTCGCCAGCACCATCCCAAGCGCCGCCCCGCTGCTGGCAAAACTTGACGATGCCTTGGGCCGCGGTGGTCTGAACCCGGTGAAAAAATGGTGGTGGGACATAGAACAACAGCGCGACGGCACGGTCACATCGCCCACGCACCCGGTCAATGCCCGCGACCTTCAACCCGACCTCAAGCTGCGGGCCGAGGATCAGACCTTGGCCGTTTATCCGGCCCCGCTTGCCCCGCATCCCTGGCCTTATCCGGACCCGATGAACCGCGAGGCAGGGATCAAGGCGCACGCCGCCCTGATCACCGCTGACGAACACCGCGCCCGCACAGCGGCAGGCGAAACCGCGCATTTGCACCTCTATGACGCCGGGACAGATACGCCCGTGCTTGACCTGCGTATTGTGTCGGTCCAGCCGTTGACCGACGCCGTGACCTTGTATGAGTTCGCACATCCTGATGGCGCTGATCTGCCACTTTGGACGGCTGGTGCACATCTTGATTTGGTTGTGGCCCCCGAATACCTGCGCCCGTATTCTCTACTCGGCGATCCGGCTGATCGCAGCCGTTACACAATCGCGGTTCTGCGCGAAGAAACGGGCCGCGGTGGCTCAGCCCTGCTACATCGCATCTTCACCCAAGGGCGGCGTGTTTTCGTCTCTACCCCGACCAATCATTTTCCACTGGTCCAAGACGCCGCCCACAGCCTTCTGTTTGGCGGCGGGATTGGCATTACGCCAATGATTGCCTTTGCCCATCGGTTGCATGTGATCGGCAAGCCATTTGATCTGCATTACTCCGCACCATCGCGTGCAGCCGCCCCCTTCATCGACCTTTTGACGCAGACCCCGTGGTCAGATCGGGTTCACATTCATCTAAGCGCGGAAAACACCCGTGCCGATATGACTGGGCTGATCGCGCGTGCGGCAAAGGGCACCCATGTCTACACCTGTGGACCAGACGCATTTATGCAAGCGGTCATGGATGCAGGGGCGGCAAGCGACCTGCCCGATGAGGCACTGCATCTGGAATATTTCGCGCCGCCCGCGCAGCCGGAGTATGTCAATCACCCCTTCACCCTTCGCCTCAAAGACGGCCGCGACATTTTGGTGGCTGCTGACCAAAGCGCAAGCGATGCCTTGATTGCGGCAGATATCAAACTGGACATCAAATGCGCCGATGGCATATGCGGGGTCTGCAAATGCAAATTGCTGTCGGGCAAGGCAGAGCATCGCGATTTCGTCCTTTCTGCTCAACAGCGAGAGACCGAAATCATCCTGTGCCAGTCGCGTGCGGCAGACCCGAATGGCGTATTGGAGATTGAACTATGACGCGCACGGCCCTTGTCACAGGTTCCTCTGGGTTTATCGGCTATTTTACCAGCGTCGCACTGCTGGAAGCTGGTTGGAAAGTGATAGGGCTGGACTGCCTGTCAGACTATTACGATGTTGCCCTCAAAGAACGCCGGCAAGCGATGCTGAACCAGCATTCAGATTTCAGCGTGATCAACGACCGCTTGGAAACGCCAGACACGTTGATGGCGTTGTTCGAAAAGCACCGCCCCGACGCGGTGGTCCACCTTGCCGCCCAAGCAGGCGTGCGCCACTCAATTGATGCGCCCCGCGACTACGTCGAGGCGAACCTGATCGGCACGTTTGAGCTGCTCGAAGCCGCCCGCGCCTTTCCCCCTGCACACATGCTGTTGGCTTCGACCTCCTCGGTCTATGGCTCCAACACCGAAATGCCTTATGCCGAGACGCATAAAGTTGACACGCAAATGTCGTTCTATGCCGCCACCAAAAAGGCGACCGAGAGCATGTCGCACAGTTATGCGCATCTCTATGGCCTGCCGATCACCATGTTCCGGTTCTTTACGGTTTATGGTCCATGGGGTCGCCCCGACATGGCGCATTTCAAATTCACCAAGGCAATCCTGAACGGCGATCCCATCGACATCTACAATCACGGCGATATGAAACGCGACTTTACCTATATCGACGATCTGACCGCCTCGATCCTTGCGCTAATTGATACGGTGCCGGGCGATAACCCGGTTGGAAACGACAGCCTTTCAAACGTTGCGCCGTTTCGCGTCGTGAACATCGGCAATGACAGTCCGGTGCCGCTGATGGATTTCATCGCCGCGATCGAGAAAGCCTGTGGTCGCGAGGCCATCAAAACCTACCATGACATGCAACCCGGCGATGTGCCTGCCACCTGGGCTGATGCAACCTTGTTACAAAATCTAACCGGCCAACGCCCTGTCACGCCGATTGAGACCGGCTTGCAAAACTTTGTCGACTGGTACCGCGAGTATTATGAAACCTGACCCCTGAATTAGAAATTGACTAAAATCCTCGCCGAAGGCTCCGCCGATTGCCACCACCTCCGCCAATGCTTATATCGCGACCAACCCTCCCAATAAGGCCCACAAACATGACCTTCGACCGTTCTATCAAAATTGCCCCTTCAATTCTTGCAGCCGATTTCGGAAATTTCGGTGCCGAATGCGCCGCCGTCGAGGCACAGGGCGCTGATTGGGTCCATGTCGATGTGATGGATGGCCATTTTGTGCCCAACATCAGCTTTGGCCCCACGACCTGCGCCGCGATACGCCCCCACATCAAGGGCATCATGGATGTGCATCTGATGATATCCCCCGTGGACCCTTATATCGACGCTTTTGCGCAAGCCGGTGCCGATTTCATTACCGCCCACGTCGAGGCTGGCCCCCATATCCACCGCACCTTGCAAGCGATCCGTGGTGCAGGGGCAAAAGCCGGTGTTGCGCTGAACCCCGGCACACCAGCCTCGGCAGTTGAACACCTGCTCGACATTACTGATCTGGTGTGTGTGATGACCGTAAACCCCGGCTTTGGCGGTCAGAAATTCATCGACATGACAGACAAGATCAGAACCCTGCGCGCCATGATTGGCGACCGTCCGGTTCATATCGAAATTGATGGCGGCGTCGATGTGAACACAGCCTCCGGCGTTGTACAGGCAGGTGCGGATGTTCTGGTTGCGGGTTCTGCGGTTTTCCGGGGCGGTTCGGTCAGCAATCCAACGCCCTACGGCGACAACATCCGTGCGATCCGCGCAGCGGCATCAGGCGTCTACGTCTGAACAACAGTCGAACGCAGCGATGCGCAGATCATGGCCGGTCCTCGATCTAGGGGACCGGCCATTTTTGGTATTATCTAGCCCTAAGCCAATTGATCTTTGAATGCCTCGATCAGCT
>JAPKCR010000813.1 GCA_026421135.1 Sulfitobacter sp.
GTTGTTTTTATTGATATTATTGTGTTTTTGAAGTATTCTTTTTCGCAAGGTTTCCGGGTGTTTGGCGCCAAAAGCTTGCGATTTCGTGAGACGGTACGGTTAGGGGATTCCGGTTTGCGCGGCGCTGTGCTCCTGTAAAGCGAGACGATTTGTGAGGGAGGAATTTCCATGCGTCCAGACAAACACAGCGTCCCCAACGGCGACCTGTTCCGGTCCTCGTTGGAAGCGATCCTGGATATGGATCATGAACTGGTTCAGTTGGCTGGCCTGATCAGCTGGGACCGCTTCGACGACGCCTTCGGTCTGTATTACCATGAGAGCAAAGGTCGACGTGGCCTTCGCACGCGACTGATGGTCGGCCTACACCTGCTTAAGCACATGAAAGGGCTGAGCGATGAGGAGACCTGCGCGGCCTGGCGCGAGAACCCATACTTCCAATTCTTCTGTGGTGAGAGCCATTTCCAGCACGAGCTGCCGTTTGACAGAACCTCGATGACGCGCTGGCGCAAGCGGATCGGGGCCGAGGAGATGGAACTGGTTCTGGCCGAGACCCTTGCCGTTGCAATCAAAACCGGCGCCGTGAGCCAGCGGCAACTGGAGCGGGTCACAGTGGACACCACGGTGCAGACCAAGGCCATTGCCCATCCTACCGACAGCCACCTGATCCTGCGGGCCATCGAGTGGCTGAACCGGGTTTCCAAACGATGTGAGCTAAAACTGCGGCAGGCCTTCACCCGCAAAGCCAAGAACGCCAAAAAGGAAGCTGCGCGTCTTTTGCATACGGGCGGACACAAGCAGGGTATGCGCTGGATCCGCAAAATGCGGACCTGGCTGGGACGGCTGATCCGAGACATCCGCCGCAAGATTGCAGGCAATCTTGAACTGGAGGTTGCCTTCACGATCCCTTTGGAGCGCGCGGAGAAGATCCTGGGCCAACAGTCACACGACAAGAACAAGCTCTATGCACTGCACGCCCCGGAAGTCGAATGCATCGGAAAGGGCAAGGCCCGCACCCGGTATGAGTTCGGGTGCAAAGCGTCCCTGGCTGTCACCAACGAGACCACAAAGGGTGGCCAGTTTATCGTCGGTGCCATGTCCCTGCCGGGGAGCCCCTATGATGGCCATACGCTGGAAGATCAGATCAACCAGGTTCAAAAGATGACAGGGGTGACAGTCAAGCGTGCCTATGCCGACCGGGGATATCGTGGCCATGGAATAAAGCGCGACGGGCTTGATGTCATTCTGGCCTACACACGCGGCATCAACTCACCCACCATCAAACGCGAGTTGCGACGCCGAAACGCCGTTGAGCCCGTCATCGGGCATGTGAAAGCCGACGGGCATCTCGAAAGAAACCATCTCAAAGGCGAAGACGGCGACGCCATCAACGTCGTCCTTTGCGCCGCAGGTCACAACATCCGGCTGCTCGCAAGGTGGTTCAGGCGTCTTTTGCTCAAAATCCTCGCGTTCTGTATCGCCAAAATCGAAACCTACACACGAAACCAAACTCAGCACGCTGCTTGAAATCCCTATAACGAATGCTCAGGCCCGAAAATCACAGACGACTATAGAGCGACCTGGGGCCGGGTTTCATCGTCGCCCAGGCTTCTGATGCCTGCAACCATTCGGGAAGCTGGACGTGACGCCCAGCCCAGCCCCCCT
>JAPKCR010000191.1 GCA_026421135.1 Sulfitobacter sp.
ATGCGATCGTCTACAATGAACCCGTCCGCGTTTGGCATTTCAACATCCAGGAACGTGTCCTTGGACAGAACGAAATCATCATCGATCAGGTAATTGGAATAGAGGATGTACGCCACAATCGCATAAGTCTCATCTGCCGTAAGTGTGCCTGCATCGCCATACGGCATTGAGCGGCGGATGTAGTCAAAGCTGGTGGACAGGTAAGGCCAGTACGACCCGACCGTTTTCAGGGGGTCTTCGTGGGCAAGCGTGTCCATCCCGCCCGCGAGCTTCGGCCAGTTACCAATGCCTTCGGCAAATTCCCCATGACAGGATGCGCACTTGGCAGCGAAAATTACTTCGCCGTCAATCGCATTTCCTTGGCCGTCTGGCAGGCCAGTGCCATCGGGATGGACGTCCAGATTCCAGGCCGCAATTTCTTCGGGCAATGCAGCACGGCCCAAACCAAATGTTTGCGCAGCTGCGGGCATGGCCAATATTGCGGCAACCGCACCGATGGAGATTGATTTAAGAAACTTCGACATTTTCAGCCTCCCCATTGGGGCGAACCCACCAGGTTTGAATACAGTTGTTGTGATAGATTGAGTTCAGCCCGCGCACTTCGCGCAATTGCGTCTTGGTCGGCTGGACATAGCCGGTTTCATCCATAGCACGGCTTTGCAGATACATGTCTTCGCCGTCCCAATCTGTGTCGAGATAGAAGCGGGTCAGCGCCATTTTTTCGCCGGGTTTGGCAAGACGGGCGGTTTCCCATGTCTTACCGCCGTCCTTTGACACATCAACGCGGGTGATCGCGCCACGTCCGGACCATGCCAGACCACTGATGACCAGCGGCCCCTTGCCATGGGTGATCGGCGACTGCGGGCTAGGAGAAGTGACGACTGATTTTGCGTCCATCGCCCATGTCCACTTGCGGCTGATGCCGTTCGCAAGCGTGTCTGTGTATTTGCTGGTTTCTTCGCGGCTCTCGACCGGGGCATCAGTTACCTCGATGCGGCGGATCCATTTGACCCACATGTTCCCTTCCCAACCGGGGACGACAAGACGCACAGGATAGCCATGCTCTTTGCGCAGTGCTTCGCCGTTGGCTTTGAATGCGACCAGCACATCATCCAGCGCCTTTTCCATCGGGATTGAGCGCCCGTTCGACGACGCATCAGCGCCTTCGACGAATACCCATTTGCCCGCGGTGTCATAGCCAGCTTCCTCCAGCAGGGTACGCAGCGGAACGCCGGTATATTCCATATTGTGGATCATGCCGTGGGTGAACTGCGCGCCATTCAACTGCGCACCGGCCCATTCCATGCCAGTGTTGGCAGCACATTCCAGAAAATACGTGTGGTTTTCGCGCGGGAAACGCTCAAGATCAGCGTAAGTGAACACAAGCGGTCGATCCACCAACCCGTTGATCATCAGACGGTAGTCTTCTTTCTTCAGCTCGATCGCGCCCGAATGGTGCCGCTCGAATGCACAGCCTTGTGGCGTGATCGTGCCGTCCAACGCGTGGATCGGCGTAAAGTTGATCGAACTTACTGTATCCGCGGTCAGCCATTCCACATTACGGCGGATTACATCGGCTTCGAACCTGATCGGCAGGCCGTAAGGCGAGGCATCAACGCCATCGCCAAAAGACTGCGCCCATTCCTGCGTCTCAGTGATCAGCGGATCGGGCGTTTCAGCGCGCGCAGTGCCAGCGGCAATTGCGCCGACCCCTGCGGTTGCGGCCCCGCGCAGAAACGCACGCCGGTTTGTTTTTTTGCCTTCAAAGGTGCCTGACATGACAAAACCTTCCCTTGGTTAAATGTCGGCGTTAGACGCCGTCGACGGTTACACTGGTATTTTCGGCAAGGGACACGGTGCCCAGCTTGCGGATATGGCTTTCGACCACGTCCCAAATTGGCGGGCCTTCGGTGCCTTGGTTAACGCTAGCCCAGCCTGCAACCTGATAGGACTTGGCCGGGTCAATCAGCTCGCCCGTTTTCAGCAAGGTCATTTCAGTGATCCGGCTGCCTTGCGGCTTGGTCACGTCGATCCGATAGCCTAGGCCCCCAGTACGCACCATGTCGCCGCCTTGCTGGTAATAAGGATCAGGGTTGAACAGGTTATCCGCGACGTCTTCCAGGACCACATGCAGGAATTCACCTGTCATTTCAGTACGGTACGCCTCGGGGTATGTCATCGATGTGACGTTCCAAATGTCTTCGCGGGTGATTTCCTGACCGGGCAGGATCGACGGCCCCCAACGGACGCCCGGGCTCAACGCGATGTCAGCCTCGCGTTCAGACAATAGCGCGTCGCAGATCAAATCATCCCACGAGCCGTTAAAATTGCCGCGGCGGTAAAGCAGCGTGTCGTCAGCCGTCTTGCCAATAACTTCGCTTAGTTGATCCGCATAGGGCGCGCGCTGTTCGTCGATCAACGCAGTAATTGCCTGATCCGGTTCAATCACATCAGAGAAGATCGGGATCAGCTTGTGGCGGAAGCCCATCATACGGCCGTTCTGAACGTCCAGATCTACGCGGCTGACGAATTTACCATTCGATCCCGAAGCGACGATGATCGTCTCGCCTACCAATACGGGTTCAGGCAGCGCATCATGGGTGTGGCCCGACAGGATCACGTCAATTCCTGTGACAACGCCTGCCATCTGTTTATCAACGTCGAAACCATTGTGGCTGAGGCAGACAACCAGTTCAGCGCCCTTGGCGCGAACCTCATCGACCATTTCCTGCATCCGCTCGTCGCGAATACCAAAGGTGTATTCTGGGAACATCCAACCCGGGTTGGCGATAGGCATATACGGAAACGCCTGACCGATCACAGCGACCTTAACACCGCCGGTTTCAAAGAATTTGTAGGGCGGGAACAGTTCGGTCGGTTCGTCCCATTCAGCGTCAAAGATGTTCTGACCAAGGGCGGCAAAGGGCAGCCCCTCGACTATCTCATTCACGCGATCAGAGCCGAGCGTGAATTCCCAGTGGAATGTCATCGCATCAGGCTTGAGCGCATTCATCACATTTACCATATCCTGACCTTGGGTCTGGTAGCAGGTATAGCTGCCATGCCATGTATCGCCGCCATCCAGCAGCAATGCATCAGGGCGGTCGGCGCGGATTTGGTTAATCACCGTGGATACGCGATCAAGGCCGCCCATCTTGCCATACCCTTGGGCCAAGGATGCGAAATCATTATAGGTCAGCGCATAGGCAGAGTGGCTACCGTCATCGATCCCATAAAGCTTGCGGAAGTCAGCGCCGGTGACGTGGGGCACTGCCCCTTTGTTGCCACCCACACCGACATTGATCGATGGTTCGCGAAAGTAGATAGGTTTCAGTTGCGCGTGAATGTCGGTGATGTGGATCAGGCTGACATTGCCGAATGTATCAAATTCAAGCAGTTTATCTTGGGTCAACGCCTGCTGTGCGGCCAGTTTGCCCCAATTTCCAAAAGACGATGCCCCGTAGAGGGCTGTTGCTGCCATGCTGGCTTGAAGAAAATCACGACGAGAGATCATGCGACTGGCCTTAATCTTACGCATTAACATGCGCATGTTTGAATGGGTATCGGACGGAAAACCCCACCCTACGAAAAGTAGGGCGGGGACTTGATCGTTTAGTTGCGGACGGACGGACCTTCGACTGAAAGGCCGTTGCCACGCGAGCCGACATACAATTCCAGCGCCACAAACTCTGGGCTACCGGGGTTGAATGTCTCGGCGCGTGTATCACGTACACACCCCTTGAAACGAGCTTGCGCCGCGTTGAGCTTGGAGTTTTTCAGACGGTAGACAGGGAAACCGTTGATCTGGCCTTGGCTCAGGTGGTCTGCACGGATCATGTTGCCATAGTTATCTTCGTGGCAATTTGCGCAGGACAGCTCGAGCTGACCAAACCGGGTGTAGTAGATTTCCTTACCCTGTTCCCAAGTCGATTGCGCAGGGCCATCGATGGCAACATTCACAGGCATGCCGCGGGAAACCGACGCCAGAAGCGCCGTCATATCAACCATGTCGCCACCAGTGTACTTCCACTTTTCGGCACCCATGCGATTTTCACGGCAATCGTTGATCGACATTTCCAATGTGCGTACTTCGCCAGCGGATTCGACATATTTTGGATACACAGGACGCACACCAGCCATCTCACTTGATGCACCATGGCAATCCGCACATGATTTACCCTCAGTGCCATCAGCCGTGTTCCAAGTTTCCTCGGCCTTCTCGACAAATATCATGCCAGGATTGTCGAAATCGTCCATTTCCATAGCGCGGGTTTCCGTGCCACGAAACAACCAGCCCGACATCACTTCGTCCATTGCATCAGAAAGATGCGCAGGCGCGGCCGTGCGTGTCACAATTTCGATTTCGTCATTGATGACCAGTTTGTCGTCTGCTGGTTCGGCCATTGCACCTGACGCCACGAAAATCGCGGTCATGCAGGCACCTAAACCTTTGGTGAATTTATTCATTCTTATTCCTCCCGAGAATGCAGACGCTTAACCGATTGCGATGTCTTTGGTGTCTTCATAGACGTCGCCATCATCGTCATACCAAGTAAAGGTGAACGTCCCGGCCTCTGGCACGGTTGCGTCAAATTCAAGGTATGGGTTGGTCGAGACCGCCGGCTGCAATGTGAAATCCACAACGTTCTGACCGTTAAAATCGCAAGTAAAGCGGTTGATGATCGAACGTGGAATTACATTGCCGTCGCCGTCTTTGCGCTGGCCGGATTCCATTTTGTGGCTGATCAGCGTCTTGATGGTGATTGTCTCACCTGCTGCTGCCGATTTCGGTACTTTGACGCGGGGTTTTACACCAGATGCCATTTCATTAATTCCTTATAAAGCCTTAGCCGCCGCAGCCGCCGATTGTCACTTTTACCGTGCTAGATGCTTTCGCAAATGAGCCGTCAGCCAGTTTGGCGATTGCCACCACGTCTTGCGTACCTGCAAGACGGATGCGCGTGGACGCGTGCTGCGATCCGGCAAGCGGACCAAAGCCAAATGTCGCCACGCCCGGTGTCGGGTTGCCCATGGCCAGAACCAAAATTTCGGTCGCGCCGGGGGCGTCGACTTCGATTGGCACGGTGTTTCCGTTTTCAGCAATTTCGGGCGCGGTAAGCGTTACGCCCGTGTCTGCCATTTCTGCGCCACCTGTAAAGGCAGCAATTGCGTCATCGCCTGCGGCCGCGATGGCCAGCTTTGGCAGCGCCAGCGCCGCAAACGCGCTTGCACCCATGACGATTGCATTACGTCTTGTGAATTCCATTGTCATACTCCTGAACAAACCCCTTTTGCGGGGCTTTTAATCTTTGAGTGTGGCGAGATACGCCACCACGTCTTCAATTTGCTGTGCCGACAAAAGCGGCCCCAGTGTTTCATCGGCAGCCTTACCGGTATAACCCTTGCCCGGACGGATATAGCCCGTGTCCTTGTAAAAGGACGGCATCATTGTGCCCTCGAACATCATCTTGGCGTTCGCCACGATCCCGCGCAGCTCTGCCTCGCTCCAGCGGTCGCCGGCACCGTCAAGTGAAGGGCCGATCAAACCTTGGAATGCGATGTCTGGCAAAGCACTGACTTCGTGGCAGGCTACGCAGTTGCCCAGCTTTTTGCTGCCGACAATTTTAGCGCCCTCTTCAGGGTTG
>JAPKCR010000814.1 GCA_026421135.1 Sulfitobacter sp.
CAGGCCAGCAGGTAGTACGGGTTACAATCGGCGGCTGCGTCACGCTTTTCAACTCTCACAGCTTTGTCTGCGCCTTCAATGATGCGCAGGGCGACCGTGCGGTTGTCATGGCCCCAGCTCGCGTTTACAGGGCAGAATGAATAAGGCTGGCGGCGGCGATATGCGTTCGGTGTGGTTGAGGACACCAATGACATTGATCCGATGCGTTTTTGCAGACCTGCCAAAAACGCCATGCACGTTTCATTCATTTTACCATCTTTGGCAAAGGCGTTCTTGCCGTCCTTCCAAAGTGAGTAGTGCGTGTGAAACCCGCTGCCGGATTCGTCAATGAATGGCTTGGCCATGAACGTCGCGAGGTAGCCGTGCTTTTGTGCGATTTCTTTCACCAAAGTGCGAAACAGAACCACATTGTCGGCGCTTAGCAACGCCTCTTGGTAGCGTACATTAATCTCGGCTTGGCCAGCAGCATATTCCGGGTTGGATTGTTCAATCGGAATACCCATCGCAACCAGATGATCGCGGATCGGGCCAAGGACATGTTCCATCTCGGATTGGCGGTTAATGCCGTAGACTTGGTTGCCCACTTGCTTGGGCAGTTTAGTTTCAGGGTCGAGCAGATAAAATTCAAGTTCGGATCCAACCTGAATTTCAAAACCCATCGCCTTGGCGCGTGCGAGTTGTTCGAGCAGTGGATTGCGCGGGTCAATTGGGACGGGTTTGTGATCCAGACCTTCGGCATAGCCAAGGCACATCGCGACGCCTTCTTCCCATGGGCAAAGAACAACGTTAGGCCCCGGATAAAGGTGCATATCGACATAGCCATTATCAAACGAGCAATAGGGCGTGTCCCAGATATCACTGGTCATATCCATCGCGTAGATGGCGGCGATAATGGCACAACCGTCTTCGCAGATTGTGTCCCAATGGCTGGCAGGAATACGTTTTCCGCGCATGACGCCGTTTATATCGGCGGTCCCCAAAACAATCGTTTTTGTACCTTCGGGGAGCTTGATAATTGGCTTGGTCATACGGTTTTCCTTGTTGGTGACGGCTTTGCGGACTTGGGCAAAAGCGTTGGAGGGTCAAAAGACGTAATCGGGGGCAGAGGTGCATCAAAGCGCGTCACCTCAACCAATGTGGAATGTGCTGTGGGCCCTTGGCCCAGCGTGGATGTCCCAACATCACGGGTCAGTACATTGGGGTTGCCGTGCTTGCACATCGCGTCCGGATTGCCCGGCTCGTCAGGGTCATACCACGCACCAGTTGCCAGCTGGACGACGCCAGGCATGACATCCGTCGACAAAACGACTCCAGCAAGACAGGCACCGCGATCATTGTGCACCTTGATAATATCGCCAGCTTTTATTCCTCGGGCGGCAGCATCTGTAGGGTTTAACGTCGCAGGTTCGCGCCCTTGTAATTTCAGAGCATCATTTGCTGCGCTAAAATCAAGCTGACTATGCAATCTGCGCTTGGGTTGGTTGCTTATCAGATGCAGCGGGAATTTTTTGGCACTCGGAGCCCCAAGCCATTCATAACTTTCCATCCATTGCGGATGTCCGCCACAATCAGGGTCATTCCAATCTGCAATGACCTGGCTGAATATCTCGATCCGCCCAGACGGCGTCGTCAAAGGGTGACCCACAGGATCGGCGCGAAA
>JAPKCR010000192.1 GCA_026421135.1 Sulfitobacter sp.
CTGCTCGGCCATTGCAGCGTGCAGTTCTTCGATTTTGTCCCGATGTTCTTTTTCCAGTTGCGGCCCATGCTTAAGTATCTCGGCCAACCGTTCTTGCAGCGCATCTATTTTGGCGTCCACCTCTTTGCGCTGGTCTGGCGGCAATGCCTCATAGACCTCTGGCTTGATTGGTTTGCCGTCCACCAACGCCGATAGCATGAACCCCATCGGAGTTCTTAATAGCGCGACGTTTTGCTCATGCGCCTCTTCGGAGAACTCTGCGATGGGTTCTTCGTGCTTTTGGCCAATATCTTCTTCAATGGCGCGGCGCTGTGTTTGATATTCTTCCGATTCAAATAATGCGGGGATGTCGTTGGCCAGATCATCCACCAAGCTTTGCATCGCCAGCTTCAAGGTCTCTGCGGTACCCGGTGCCAATTTCATTGCAAGGGGATTGTGTGGGGCACCAAAGTTGTTGACGTATATCCAGTCGCAGGGAAGCGGGCGGGCGGCCGCGGCTTCTGACAGCAGCTGCGCAACGGCTGTGTGTCGCCCTGTGCCATCGCGGCCCAGAACGTACAGATTGAAATCTTTGTGGTCTATTTCGGCCGATAGTTTGATTGCTTCAATTGCACGATCCTGGCCAACAAACCCCCGTGTTGGTTTCAAAGAAGCGGTGGTGTCGAACCCAAGCGATTTGGGATCAGATTCCGAACGCAAACGATCAAACGACAATCCATTTGGGATGGTTGATTTCTTGGGTGTTTTACTTGCCACGTTGAAACCCCTCAGGTCGGCACAGGGCTGCGCTCCTGCTGCATCTGCAGAATTACTTTCGCAGACTTGAGGTGGTCAGCGATTGATACGTATCAATTATTTTGTAAATTTGGACCAATCAAACGGGACAGATCGCAAGGGCATTGATCGTCGTCAAATGGGTTATGCAATCAGTTGCTATGATGGCAAGCACACAAGGCTGAACTGTCAGAGCAAGTAGGCCCCTCTTTTGAAGTCCAGAGAGATTTGCGAGTGCGAGCACGCGATCAGAATGGTCGTTCAGCGGAAAGATAGAAAGGAAACTAGACCTTGGAAGATGCACTTAAACTAACCTGTCTTTCCTGCGGGCAAGCCAATCGCTTTCCTGTTGCAAAGCTTGATGCCGGCCCCAAATGCGCAAAATGTGGGGTAGCGTTGGCAAGTGGTGATGTCGCTGAGATTGAAGCCCGGCAACATGGCAAGGCAACGCTGGCTGACGATCTGCCTTTGATCGTCGACTATTGGGCCCCTTGGTGTGGGCCGTGCAGGACAATGGCCCCCGAATTTGCCAAAGCTGCCAAAGCGCTACGGTTAAAGGCCCGATTTGCCAAAATCGACACCGAGCAATTTCCAGCGATCTCGCAGCAACTGCAAATAAAAGGCATTCCGCTGTTGGTCCTTTATTCGAAGGGAAAGGAAATTGCGCGCTTGTCCGGTGCGCGCCCTGCCGGAGATATCGAAGCGTTTGTGCGCCAACATCTGTGATTTTCTTTTGCGCTACGGAAAGATATTTGGCGTCAAAGGGTGTTGCCATTGACGCCGATCAATTCAGTTCTTTGCCCATGCGCTAGACGTATGTGACCCTATGCAAAGGACGAACCATGGCCCATTCGGCATCGAACGATCCCCCCAAAAATGATCCCCCAAAAGAAGCACCCATGCCCGTCGATCCGAAACAGGACCCGGCTGTGCCGGAAAACCCGCAACCCTCAGATCCGGAGACCAAACCTGCTTCGCCAGAGATTCCCGAGCCTTCCACTAACCCGGAAGACCCGATGTACGATCCGTTTGAAAACGGTAATTTCCCGATTTAATCGTTCCCTCTAGTTGGTTGATCTTGAATTCTATTGGCGCGATCCGTTGATAAATCTCAACTCGGCACTGGCAGTTTCAGTTCAGTGTGCCTTTGATCCCGAGCCACGTAATTTTCAGTTTGGGCCAACGCTTTGAACGGAGAAAGCAATGTCAGAATATCCAACCAACATGCACGTCCACCCCGAGGTTGAATCCTTTTTCGATCCCCAGACAAACACGATTAGTTATGTCGTGATGGATCCTGAATCGACGTCCTGTGCTGTGATCGATTCCGTTATGGACATCAATTATCCTGCGGGCCGTATTACCTATGAACATGCTGATGAAATCATTGCGTACATTGAAAAACATAAACTGAAGCTGGAATGGTTGATTGAAACCCATGTGCACGCAGATCACTTGTCTGCTGCGCCATATATTCAGTCCAAACTGGGCGGAAAGATAGGGATCGGGGATCAGATCACCGTGGTGCAGGACACTTTTGGCAAGATATTCAACGAAGGCACAGAGTTCCAGCGCGACGGGTCGCAGTTCGACCGCTTGTTCAAGGATGGCGATACCTACGAAATTGGTGGAGTGGCCGCCTTTGTTATCCACACGCCGGGGCATACACCGGCGTGCATGGTGCATGTGATTGGCGATGCTGCTTTTGTGGGGGATACATTGTTTATGCCCGATGCCGGTTCGGCCCGCGCAGATTTCCCCGGAGGAGATGCGGGACAGCTATACGATTCCATTCAAAAAGTGCTGTCCTTACCTGACGATATGCGACTGTTCATGTGCCATGATTACGGTCCGGAGGGTCGCGATTTCATGTGGGAGACCACGGTCTCCGAGGAAAAGCTAACCAATATCCATGTCGGCCAGGGCAAAACCCGCGAGGAATTCATAAAATTTCGTGAGGCGCGCGATGCAACGCTTGATGTTCCCAAGCTGATTTTGCCGTCATTGCAGGTGAACATGCGTGCAGGCGATGTTCCCAAAACCAAAGACGGCAAACCGATGCTCAAGGTGCCGATTAACGTCATCTAATTGGATGATCGCACAAACACGCTACTGGCTTGCGGGTCTCGGCAAGCCAGTACTTCTAGGTTTCTTAGTTCATTCTAGCCTACTCTCGGTGGAAATGTGGCCCGCTGGACGGGCATCGTATCCGGGAAAAACCATGTTCTTTCCCGGATACGTTAGTGGCTAATGCGCAAGAAAAACGGGCAGTTGCGTTTGCTTTACCATTGAGCGGGTTGTCCCGCCCAATACGGTTTGGAGCATCCGTGCATGCCCATAGGCACCCATGACCACAAGATCAGCTCCCACTTCGTTCGCACGATCCTGAATGCATTGGCCCACCGGGAGCCCGCCGCCTGGAAACTGGGACACAGTTATTTTGCAGCCATGATGGCTAAGCCAGCTGGCCAGATCAGTGCCGGGATCCTGACCATCCCGTTCGGGTGTCATGACGGGATCGATACAGCCGATCACCACTTCTTGTGCTTCTTTGAGGTATGGCAGGGCTGCATGCACGGCGCTGGAAGCAGCTTGACTGCTGTCCCATGCTACAAAAACCCGTTTTGTGCTTTGGGCTAGGGACCCGTTTATCCGGAACCCGATAGGTGAATAGAACAAGATACCTGACGCGGCTTCGCGCAGCATCTCAGGTGTGTCGCGCAAACTTGCAGCAAGAAATGCCTCGTCACTGACCCGCGCAACTTGGGCGACACGATGTTTGATATCGCCGGTGACACACAGTCCAGATTGGACATCGCCTGATGCATTGCTCCTGGCCAACAAGGCTTCGATTTCTTGCACGCGGTCTTGCTGTTTCTCCTGTGCCTCGGCAACCAGCTCGGACCAATTGTCGGGAATGTTCATGCCGCCATAGGGTGAAACACCGTAAGCATAAATTGGCAATGCAGGCGCGGGTGCCAGAATATGACATATCAGATGATTATCGGCCGCAGCTGTGGCTTCGGCGACTTCGCTGATCTGGGCATCGGGGGTGGCCGCATTCATCACAAAAAGTACTGTCTGGCGGTTCATCGTAGTCTCCATTCTGAGGATGCGCCCGCTCGTTATGCAGGGGCGGCTTATAGTAATCTGGCACGAGACCGCGCGCACCCGAATGACAAAGATCAAAAATTGCACCGTTAACTATGCTATACTAAAATCAGATAGTTGGGCGGATAAACATCAAATGGATTTCAAAGATTACTACAAAACATTGGGTGTAAGCAGCGATGCCAGCGCCGATGAGATAAAAAAGGCGTTCCGGAAAGCAGCACGTAAATACCATCCGGACATCAACCAGGGGGGAGATAACGAGAAAAAATTCAAGGACGTGAACGAGGCTTACGAGGTTCTTAAAGACCCCGAACGTCGAGCCGCTTATGACCAGTTGGGACAAGAACCGCCGCAGGCTCAGGGTCGATATCAACCGCCGCCCGGTTGGGACAGCGGATATGAATTTTCGCGAGGTGGACCACAGCAGGATGAAGAGTTCAGCGATTTCTTTGAGTCCCTCTTTCGTCGCGGTGGGGGGCCTACGGGGGGCATGCACACAGGACGCGGTTCTGATGTCCACGGACGAATTGAGGTGTCTATCGAAGACGCCTATCGGGGAGCAGAGCGGAAGTTGAGCATCCGGTCGCCAGTTGTTAGCCCGAACGGAGGTATCACCCTGCAAGACCGTACGATTGCGGTTCGGGTGCCAAAAGGTATCGCCGAAGGTCAACATATCCGGCTGGCAGGCAAAGGCAGCCCCGATCTTGGTGGTGGCCAGGCGGGGGATATGTTTCTAGAGGTCGCGTTTGCCCCCCATCCTATCTATCGGCCTGAGGGCAAGGATCTGTATATGGATTTACCAATCACACCCTGGGAGGCGGCATTGGGGGGGCAAATCATACTGCCAACGCCTGATGGCAAAGTCGATTTGCGTATTCCCAAGAATGCCCGCACCGGTCAGAAAATGCGCCTGAAAGGAAAAGGTCTGCCCGGAATGCCTGCTGGCGATATCTATGCGACCCTCAAGATCGTGAATCCGAAGGTCGAAACAGACGAAGCCCGCGCGTTGTTCGAACAGATGGCAAAGGAGATGTCATTTGATCCGCGCGCCAATCTTGGAGGAACTAGAAAATGAAAGTGGCCACACTGCATAGCGATATAGTCGAGGCACTGTCATTGCAGGACTTGTGCAGGTTCTGTCAGGCAGACGAGACATGGGTGATCGAGTTGGTCGAGCACGGCGTGTTGGAGCCGATTGGCAGCAAGAGCGGGAACTGGAAGTTTGTTGGCACCAGTATCGTACGGGCTAGGAAAGCCCGCAGGCTGAACCGGGATCTGGGTATCAACACCGCAGGCGTCGCACTTGTTCTGGATCTGTTGGAAGAACGCGATGCCCTTTTGCGCCGCCTTTCGCATGACGAGATGCACTGAAATACCTTCATGGTCATTGGGTTGTGCCAAGTTTCCTGACTGTGCGAAACAGTCTTACTCTACCGGATCACGTGAAATGGGGCATGTCATGCAATGACCGCCACCACGCCCGCGACCCAATTCAGCTCCGCTGATAGTGATCACTTCGATCCCTGCCTTTCGCAGTAGTGTGTTGGTGTGGACATTGCGGTCATAGGCCAGCACCACGCCCGGCTCCAATGCGATTACATTGTTGCCATCATCCCATTGTTCGCGCTCTTGTTCAAAGTGGTCGCCACCCGTCCCGATGATGCGCAAGCTGCGGAGGTTGAGCGCCTGCTGGACAACGTCAAAGATGTGTCCAGGATCTTCGACGACGCGCAGATCATTTTTG
>JAPKCR010000193.1 GCA_026421135.1 Sulfitobacter sp.
GCAAATTCCAGCCCCTCTTTGGGACCGTTCGACCAAAGATAGCGATACATAGAGCCGTGCACAGCTTCGCCGTATTGATCAAGCCCTGTGCGCCATGTGTAATTCCACAAACCACCCCAGTTCGCCTGCTTTTCAAAGCAGACAATTTCGGGGATCTCGGCACCATTTTCTGCGGCAGCTTGGAATGCCCGCAGTTGCGCCAGTCCTGACGGTCCGGCACCAATAATTGCGATACGTTTGCTCATGTCTTTAGGCTCCCTCGGTTTGCAGGCTAGACCCTGTTTAGTCGACCAGAGCGCCGTCAGATATCTAGCGTATTGGCCTTTTCCCATGACGAGAAGTGACCGCAGAAATCATCCCATTCTTGACGCTTCATCTTAAGGTAGGCTGCAGAAAACTCTGCGCCCATGGCCTCTTTCAGCTCGGCGTCGTCGTCATAGGCACGCAGGGCATCCAGCATGTTCAACGGTAGCTTTGGCGCGTCGGTAACAGTGTGGCCTTCGGCATACATGTCAATGTCATGGCGTTTGCCCGGATCAGCCTTTGACCGGATGCCGGACAGGCCGGCGGCGATGATGATGGCTTGCAACAGATAAGGGTTAACCGCGCCATCGGGCAGGCGTAGTTCAAATCGGCCAGGGCCGGGGACACGCACCATGTGTGTTCGGTTGTTACCCGTCCATGTCACTGTGTTTGGTGCCCAAGTGGCACCAGACATCGTACGGGGTGCGTTGATGCGTTTGTAGCTGTTGACGCTAGGGTTGGTGATCGCCGCCAGAGCACTGGCGTGTTTCATGATCCCGCCCAAGAAATGCTTGCCACGCTCGGACAGACCGACCTCGCCGGTTTGGCCATCGCCCTTACCAGCAAAAACGTTGGTTTTGGATTTGGCACCGGGCGCGTCCCAAACCGAGATATGCGCATGGCACCCGTTACCAGTCAGCCCTTCGATTGGTTTGGGCATAAAGGTCGCGCGGTAGCCGTGTTTTTCCGCTACGGTTTTGACCATGAATTTGAAGAAGCTGTGCTTGTCCGCCGTGGACAGCGCATCGTCAAAATCCCAGTTCATTTCCCACTGGCCGTTCGCGTCTTCGTGGTCGTTTTGATAGGGGTTCCAGCCCATCTCAAGCATGTAATCGCTGATCTCGCGGATCACATCCAGACGGCGCATGAAGGCTTGCTGATCGTAACAGGGCTTGGCCGCCGTATCAAAAGCGTCGCTTATCGCATCACCCGCAGGGGTTAGCAGAAAGAATTCGGCTTCGATGCCGGTCTTGACGTGCATGTCTAATTCGGCGGCTTCAGCTATTAGTCGGCGCAGCACATTGCGCGGCGCTTGGGCGACGTCTTTGCCTTCCATCACGCAATTGCCGGGAACCCATGCAATTTCTTTGTTCCATGGCAGGATAATCACGGCTTCGGGGTCGGGAACGGCCAACATATCCGGATGGGCAGGGGTCAGGTCAAGCCACGTGGCAAAGCCCGCAAATCCGGCACCGTCTTCTTGCATGTCTGCAATCGCGCGGGCAGGGACCAGCTTTGCCCGTTGACCCCCGAATAGATCCGTAAACGAGATCATGAAGTATTTGACGCCATTCTTTTCGGCGAATTTAGCGAGATCGGTTGCCATTGGTTTATTCCCTGTCGTCTTTATTATTATAAATTGGGCGCGTGCCAGTGATGGCCGCGCCCTATGTTTTTAGAATCCAGTGCCTGGCTTGCCGGGGTACCAATCGGTTCCGGCCAATGGCACGCGCGCCATTGCGGCGGCTTCCATTGTCAGTGCCACCAGATCTTCGGGTTCGAGATTGTGCAGGTGGTTTTTGCCGCAAGCCCGCGCGATTGTCTGGGCCTCAAGCGTCATGACCTTGAGATAGTTTTTCAAACGGCGGCCGCCTTCGATGGGATCGAACCGTGCCATCAATTCGGGGTCTTGCGTAGTGATACCTGCTGGGTCGCGCCCCTCGTGCCAGTCGTCGTAGGCCCCGGCCGTTGTGCCAAGTTTGTTGTATTCGGCCTCCCATTTGGGGTCATTGTCGCCCAAGGCGATCAACGCAGCGCTGCCGATAGCAACGGCATCTGCGCCAAGTGCCATGGCCTTGGCCACGTCGGCACCCGACCTGATGCCACCCGACAAGATCAGTTGCACTTTGCGGTGCATGCCAAGGTCTTGCAAAGCCTGAACAGCAGGACGGATGATCGCCAATGTCGGTTGACCGACATGTTCGATGAAAACATCCTGTGTCGCGGCTGTCCCACCTTGCATGCCGTCCAAAACAACAGCATCCGCGCCGGCTTTTATAGCAAGTGTCACGTCATAATAGGGCCGTGCACCTGCTACTTTGACGTAGATAGGAACCTTCCAGCCAGTGATTTCTCGCAGCTCAAGAATTTTGATTTCAAGATCATCCGGCCCGGTCCAGTCAGGGTGGCGACAAGCGGATCGCTGATCAATCCCCTTGGGTAGGTTGCGCATTTCGGCAACTCGGTCGCTGATCTTTTGACCCAACAACATGCCACCGCCGCCGGGCTTTGCCCCTTGACCCACCACGATCTCGATTGCGTCAGCCTTGCGCAGGTCATCGGGGTTCATGCCATATCGAGATGGCAAATACTGATAGACCAACTTGTTTGAGTGACCACGTTCTTCGGGCGTCATGCCGCCATCGCCCGTGGTAGTAGATGTGCCAGCAGCAGAGGCACCGCGGCCCAAAGCTTCTTTTGCCGGACCAGACAACGCGCCAAACGACATGCCTGCAATCGTGATCGGAATATCCAACTCAATCGGGTTTTCTGCATGCAGCCCGCCGATGGTAACAGAGGTTTCGCATTTCTCGCGATACCCCTCGAGAGGGTAGCGTGAGATTGATGCGCCCATGAACAGCAGATCGTCAAATGACGGCACCTTGCGTTTGGCACCACCACCGCGAATGTCGTAAATCCCGGTTGCGGCAGCACGCCTGATGTCGCTGTTGACGTCTTGGGTGAATGTCGCAGATTGGCGCGGCGTCGTACGGGGGATACCCTTGGAATCGTAATTATTCATCTATTGGTATCCTCAATACGCCGCGGCGTTATCAACGTCGAAATTATACAAATTGCGGGCAGAGCCGTAGCGGGTGAACTCTTCTGGTTTTGCATCGCTGCCAGCTTCGGCCAGCAATTCACGCAGGATTTCCAGATGCTCTGGCCGCATTTCCTTCTTCTCGCAATCAGCACCCAGCGATTTCACTTTGCCGCGCACGAACAAGCGGGCCTCGTAACAGCTGTCGCCAAGCGCTTCGCCCGCGTCACCGCAGACCACCAGATTGCCTGATTGCGCCATAAACGCGGACATGTGGCCAATGTTTCCGTGCACCACGATATTGATGCCCTTCATTGAGATCCCGCAGCGCGAAGACGCATTGCCCTTGATGACCAAAAGGCCGCCGTGACCCGTGGCACCGGCATATTGCGATGCGTCGCCTTCGACCACAACTTTGCCTGACATCATGTTTTCCGCCGTGCCGGGACCGGCCGAGCCGTGAATGTTTACCGTCGCCTGTTGATTCATCCCGGCGCAGTAATATCCGGTAGAGCCTTTGACCGTCACCTCGATCGGTGCGTCCAATCCACAGGCGATGGCATGCGCGCCTTTAGCGTTCACGATTTCCCATGCGGTTTGATTGGTGTTATTGGCCTGCGCGTGCAACATCTTGTTTGTTTCGCGCAGTCCGGTCTGCTCAAGGTCGATTGTTTGCATTCTCAAGCAGCCTTTTCGATATTTGTCGGCGTGTTGTCGTGGCTCCAGAAGTAGACCGTCGCGGGCTCTGGTTCCCAAACGCGCGCGCCTTCAATGCCCGGCAGGTTCACAAGGGCTCGGTATTCCGAGCCAAAGGCAACATATTGATCGGTTTCGGCCATCACGGCAGGCTTGCAGGCGATCGGGTCACGCACGACGCCAAATCCGTCCTTGGTACCCACGACAAACGTAAAGAAGCCATCGAGATCCTTCAGGCTGCTTTCCAGCGCTTGGCCAAGGGTCATGCCGTTTTGCATTTGCCATGTCAGGTAAGCAGCACCGACTTCGGTATCGTTTTCAGTTTCAATGTGAATGCCTTCGCGGCGCAATTTGCGGCGCAGCGAATTGTGGTTGGACAATGATCCGTTGTGGACAAGGCACTGGTCGTCGCCTGTGTTGAACGGATGCGCGCCCATAGTCGTAACAGCAGATTCCGTTGCCATGCGCGTGTGACCAATACCGTGCGAGCCGGACATCTTGGAAATTTCAAAGCGTTCGGCGACGTCTTTGGGCAAACCCACTTCTTTGTATATCTCAAGAGAATCGCCGCGGCTCATAAGTTGGATGTTTTTGTCCATATCGGAAATCAGTTTACGCACGGTGGCTGTCGTTCCGGCGGGAATATCAAGCACAGCATGTGTGCTTTTGATCCGCATGTTGACTGATGCCCCCAGCGACGTGCTAAGCGCCTTGTCCAGACCGTCGAATGCGGTTTCAGGATCATTGCTTTGCACGGTCAGCTTTGTGCGGCCGGGTGTTTCTTTGCTGTATATCGCTATTCCAGCACTATCGGGACCACGGTCCGTCATGGTGATCAGCATTGATGTCAGCATCTCGCCCAATTTGGGTTCTAGCGACTTGTCTTTTAGGAATAATCCTACAATTCCGCACATAGTCATATCTCCGATAATCATGGTCACCGAAATGGCGGTCCCTCGAATCTGAGGCTAGCACCAAACAAACGTGCGCTCAACTGTTAGGAAACTATTTTTCACCTAGGGCAAATTTCTTGAATACGTGAAGGGCGGCACTTGCCGCCCTCCACACTTAAGTAAACTCTAGTATCTCTCCAGAGCCCTTGAGACTTTCTCGGCGTCCCCAATCTTTCTGGCGTTTTCAAGATGCTCGCTTTCGCGCACAAACTGAACACGATGCCAAGCCAGCCAGAAGATCACCCCAACAACAACCATTGGGATTTCCCAACCTTGCATAGGGTAAACAGGTCCAACGTCAGCCAGATCGACCGCCCAGCTATCATAACCAATCGTCATATCGAACTACTCCTTGTTTCAGGTTCTACTTGCCAGCGCGGCCTTGTCAGCGGCGATGATCTCGGCTTTTGCGTCTTCGTAGGCATGATGCTCAGCATAATCGAGGCCTTGCAGTTCCACCTCTTCGGGGATGCGCAGCACACCCAATTTGGATTGGATCGTGGATACGATCCATGCCGGGGCAAAACCCAGGACAAAGAACATGATGAAGGCACCGATTGCCTGACCCCATGGGCTGATGGTTGCATAGCCTTCGTAAGGCGAACTTGGTGCGCCCCAAAGGATAAAGCCCGAGATGATCAGACCGACAACACCGGCATATCCGTGCACCGCAACGGCCCCGACTGCGTCATCCAGCTTGAACTTCCGCTCAACAAAGTAGTGCAGCTTGTAGACGATGACGACACCAACGGCACCAACAAGCATCGCTTGGATCGGGTGGTATAGATCGTTACCGGCAGAGGCAGTAATGATACCCGCCAATCCGCCCGAGAACGTCCAGAATGCATCGCCTTTGGACACCACATAAGCAGCCATCAGACCACCGGAGAGTGACATCAAGAAGTTAAAGGTGATCGCC
>JAPKCR010000815.1 GCA_026421135.1 Sulfitobacter sp.
CGAGCTCAGAAAGATAAGGCAGGAAATCGATCACCAAAGTGTTGCGATTGAGACTTTCTGAGCTCGCGATGACTGATCGGGCGTGATGGCACAAAGAACTCAACACCATCGGGTTGGCTTTTTACCGACTCGAACGGCAGGATGCTCGCCCCGAAACCACGGCGGACAAAGGATAAGATGGCGGTTGTATTGCGTGCCTCCAATGTGCTGCTTGCCATCAATGTGTCGATCAACGGACTGTCGACAAGGCGGCACAGCGGGTTGGCGATCAGCGGCTCCTGCGCCAGCAGGTTCCAATCCGAGGTGCCGCCAGAAACCAAGTGCGCCCTGTGGATCGGTCCGCCTTCCGCGCAAACGATGCCCAGATCGTCACACAGTATCAGATCCCCCTCTGATGTTTCGCCTGGAAGCGCGGACACAATCCCGATGTCAGCTTCATCGCGTTGAACGCGACGGCGCACAGCGGGAGTATCAACATCACTAATTTCAATGCGAACTTCAGGATGAGTTCTGCGAAAAACCTCGATCACATCGGGAAGCAACGACACAGTTGCCGAAGGCACTGCGGCTATGCGCACGATGCCCGCCGTTGAAATAGCATGACGACGGATCGCCTGAGCGCTTTTGTCAAAAACGTCTGTCGCTCTCCTGCTTTCTTCCAGAACCAGTTGACCCAGCGGTGTCAGGCGGCTTTTGCGGTCCGTCTCGAACAGGGGCGCACCGATGTCATCGGCCAACTGCGCAAGTGTCATCGAGATCGCTGAAGGCGTGCGTGACAACTCTCGTGCTGCTGCAGCAAGTGTTCCTGTTTCTGCAACGGTTCGAAAGACACGCAACATTTCCAATTTCATCGACATTCAGAAAACCTGTAATTTCATTCAGAACTTCAAGAATGACTGAACCGCGAGAATAAGTCTAGGTAACACAAAAGCAATTAGGAGATGACCATGACCGAGCGCACACAAATTTACATCGATGGCACCTGGACAGATGGCGCATCACACATCGAAAATCGCAATCCGTCTGATATGTCTGATCTGATCGGGCGTTATGCGCAGGCTGATGCATCCCATCTGGACGCGGCACTTGCGGCGGCACGGCGTGCGCAACCAATCTGGTGGGCCGCCGGTATTCAAAAGCGCCATGATGTTTTGATGGCCATCGGCACAGAATTAATGGCTAGGGCTGAAGAAATAGGTCGTCTTTTGTCACGCGAAGAAGGCAAACCGATTGCCGAGGGCAAAGGCGAAGTTTACCGCGCGGGCCAGTTTTTTACGTACTTTGCAGCCGAGGTCCTGCGCCAGCATGGTGATTTGGCCGAAAGCGTGCGTCCCGGAATCGAGATTGACGTACGCCGCGAGCCTGTCGGCGTTGTGGCGATTATCAGCCCGTGGAACTTTCCCGTCGCGACACCAGCTTGGAAGATCGCCCCCGCTCTGGCGTTTGGAAACGCAGTCGTTTGGAAGCCTGCGAATGTAACGCCAGCCAGTGCCGTAGCTTTGACCGAAATCATCGCCCGTCAGGACATTCCCAATGGGCTGTTCAACCTTGTGTCCGGTCCGGGCCGCGACGTGGGTCAGCGCTTGGTCGAAAGCAATCAGGTTGATGCGATCAGCTTTACCGGGTCGGTCCCCGTGGGCCGTGGCATCGCTGCTGC
>JAPKCR010000816.1 GCA_026421135.1 Sulfitobacter sp.
TGATCAATAAAACGGTACGGTCATGCAAAACGTCGGTAGCCAGTTCCTGCATGTCGGCCCGTGTGCCTGCATCAAGCGCTGAAAACGGCTCATCCAGAAACACGATGGGACGATCCTCAAACAGGGTGCGCGCTAGGGCGGCTCGTTGTCGCATTCCGCCAGATAGCGTGGCGGGTTTTTGGTCTGCATAATCCGACAACCCGACCCGATGCAGAAGATCGCGGGCACGGTCAACATTTGGGGCCTCCCCCCGCAGACGCGCACCAATAAAGACGTTGTCCAACACCGATAACCACGGCAACAACAAATCTGACTGCGCCATATAACTGATACGACCCGCAAAGGGCGCGCCATCAGTGGCCGCAAATGATCCGCTGAACACGCCCCCAGTCTCAAGCCCGAGGATCAGCCGCAAGATCGTTGATTTGCCAACACCTGACCGCCCCAAAAGACAAGTCCACTGTGCGCCGGGGATGTGCAGGTCCGTGTTGAATAGAACACGATCACCGATCCGGTGTTGGCCTTTCAAAATGATCCCGGGCGATTTTTTCATTCGTTGTTCAGGCCCATTTGCCAGAACCCGACTTCCAGTTTTGTCGCAATGCTAAAGCGATCTTGAAGAGCTGTGGCCCGCGGCGATTGAGACAAATCACCGATCCGACGCGCCGCGGCATTGTCGATCATAGTGCCAACATTGGTGCAAACCGCCTGATAATCGGGGGCCGCATAAGTCGCGATCCACGCAGCATAGGGTGTGTCATGGGCCTTACTGCGCGCCAACCTCAAGCCGATTTCGCCGTACCCCATGATGCAAGGGGCCAGTGCTGCCATCAAATCCAAAAAGTCGCCTTGAAGCCCCGTGTCCATCACATAACGGGTATAGGCGAGGTTTTCGACGGCCTCTTGCGCGGCAAACAATGTGGCCTCGTTGATGCCCTCGGCTGCGCATGTTTTAACATGCAGCGACATCTCATGATTGACCAATGCGTCCACAGTCCCTGCGCAAATTTTCATTTCCTCTAGTGTCTCGGACTTAACGATCGCCAGTGACCATGCGCGGGAAAAATGGACCAAGAACACATAGTCTTGGATCAAATAGTGTAGGAACGCAGAGCGCGGCAGGGTGCCGTCGCCCAGCCCTTCGACAAAGGCGTGATGCGTGAAATCATGCCATGGCCCTGCAGCCCCCTCGCGCCAAAGCGCGAAGGTTTCACCATAATCGGGTGCCATCAGTTCGCAGTCACGTCGATGGCGATCTTGGAAACAGGGTTTTGCGACGGGATCAGGCCAGCCTCATGCAAGAACGCCTCAAACGTGGCATAGCGGCCTTCATCCATGGCTGTTGGGCGCAGGGCAAAGCGTGGCAGCGTATCGACCCAAGCTTTGGCGTTCAGTTCGTCTTGTAGCTCGGCAGAGGTCCCTGCAAATATTTCCCAGCTGTCCTCTGGGTAGTTCACAATGTACTGCGTCGCCTTCTCGGTCGCTGCCAAGAAACGGGCGATCATCTCTTTATCCATGGTCTCGGAGTTGGCGACATAGATCAGCTCATCATAAGATGGCAGCCCTTCTTCTTCGACAAAAAAGCATTTGCCTTCGACGCCTTCGATTTCCATCTGGTTCAGTTCAAAGTTGCGGTACGCGCCGATGACGGCAT
>JAPKCR010000817.1 GCA_026421135.1 Sulfitobacter sp.
CACCATTTTTACTCTTTCGCTTCAGGCGCTTGGATGTAGGAGTGGCAATATTTTGGTTTAGTAGAGCCAATGTAAGCAAGAAAAGTAGTCCTATAGTAGACCGCAGGACACGTTTCGTTTCTGATGTGGATTCTAAGCCTTCAGCGCAGCGAGCAGCTTCCTCGCCAATAATGTTCAAAGCGAAGTCAACTCTCCTCAAGTGCCTGTAAATATAGTAAATTTAGAGAAAGTCTACTATGTCTGACGTCAGCGCTTATGGTTCCAAATAGCGGTATTTGATAAGAGAGTGTTCTTGTCTCATCGTCACCACTGAGGAGTGGAAGATGAGACAGACAACTGGAACACGTAAAAGCCCTGGTAAGAAGATCGTCAAAGACATCAAGCGAGCGACGCGCCTGCATTATTCCTCCGAAGAAAAGTTCAGGGTCGTTTTGGACGGGCTGCGCGGCGAGGACTGTATCGCTTAACTTTGCCGCCGTGAAGGGATCTCCCAAGGCATCTATTCAAATGGTCCAAGGACTTCATGGAAGTCGGCAAAAAGCGACTTGCAGGCGAAACAGCACGTGCTGCGTCTCTGACGTCAGCGCTTCGACCTTGGCAAGATCAATCCGGTAAACGACGTGGAACCCTTCTTGCAGGTGCGTGCGCCGGTCCCGATTAAAATGCCCTCTTTGAAGAATTCGCGCACCGTTTGATTGACCGTGTCTCCCCCAGTTCGGTATGCCGCTGGATCGTGCCCTTGGAGCACCAAATACCAGAACCATCATCGCTCGCCTTATCAGCCAGAAAGATGATGATCTGCTTGCGCGTTGCGCTGCCAAACTTCCGTTCCGCGCATGTGTTCGCAACCCGCCAGCTCATAGGAAAGCTCCCAAAGGCGCAAAGACGTGCGAATTTTGTATAGGTTTTGTACGAAATTTTCGCCGTTTCAGCTGAATTCGGCGCGAAAGCTCACGGGAGTTTCCGCAAGCTTCTGCACAAAGTCCTGTAAATAATCCATATTTTTCATGTGTTTTTGGTGACCCCGATTGGATTCGAACCAATAACCTGCCCCTTAGGAGGGGGCTGCTCTATCCAGTTGAGCCACGGGACCGCCACTGACAACTTTAGCAAGCCGATGCATGGCCGTCACCCGCAAAAAGCTAATCACCAGTTCTAGCATCCGCCCCTGTGACGACTTGCGCCTCGCGTCTAATCTACGGTAGCGTGAGGCACTGGTTGAACAGCAGGATATTGCCTTTGTCACAAACCTCAAAACGCCCGTTAACGCTTCGTGATGTCTCTGACGCTTGTGGGGTATCGGAAATGACGGTCAGCCGCGTGCTGCGCAAACGCGGCGATGTGTCAGAAGCGACGCGTCTTCGGGTATTGGCAGCCGCAAAAGAGCTGGGGTATGTGCCCAACCAGATTGCAGGATCGCTGGCATCGCAACGGGTGAACCTTGTTGCTGTGATTATCCCATCCCTGTCGAATATGGTATTCCCGGAGGTTCTGAACGGCATCAATCAGGTGCTTGAGGATACGCCTCTTCAGCCTGTCGTGGGGGTGACAGATTACATGCCCGAGAAGGAGGAGCGCGTCTTGTACGAGATGCTGTCCTGGCGGCCTTCTGGTGTGATCATCGCGGGACTGGAGCACTCGGACGCCACCCGT
>JAPKCR010000818.1 GCA_026421135.1 Sulfitobacter sp.
TTCTGCTTTGGGCATGAAAATCCCCTTTGAATCAGTGTGTGCGTGTCGACGATTCCGCGCAAGTGCCATATGGTTGCGTCACTGTCAAAGCCTAATGCCATTAAAGGACCTAAACCTTGGTCGATCACGTTCTTCTTGGCACACCTGATGTGCCTGTTTTATTGCGCCGATCAGGGCGTGCACGCCGAATTTCGCTGCGAATTTCGCAATTGGATGGTCGCGTGACATTAACCTTGCCCAACGGTGTTCCTGAGGCAGAAGCGATGTCGTTTGCCCGCCAGAAAGAATCATGGATTCGGGGTCATTTGGAGCAACGGGTCGAGGATATTCCCGTCGCACTTGGCAGTGAGATACCGGTCCAAGGTGTTTCCCATCGCGTGGTGCAAGGGCAGGGACGTCGGGTGGTGATGGAGGACGGGTTGATCATGGTGCCAGGGCCAGTGGATCGTATAGGGGCCCGTTTGAAGGGGCATTTTAAGCAGATGGCCCGCGTTCGGTTGGTTGGCGCATCTGATGCCTACGCTGAACGATTGGGGAAATCTTACGCCCGTATCAGTATTCGCGACACGCGGTCCCGCTGGGGGTCTTGTTCAAGCAGTGGCACGTTGATGTATTCGTGGCGCCTGATTATGGCTCCTGATGTTGTGCTGGATTATGTCGCTGCCCATGAGGTTGCCCATTTGGCTGAGATGAACCACTCCGCCGCCTATTGGGATGGGGTCCAACGCATCTTTGGCGACTACAAACCCGCGCGCCGTTGGCTGAAAAAAGAAGGCAATGCGCTGCATCGTTTTCGATTTGGTGATTGACGCTTTGCTGTGATGTGATCACAAATCAGATATGGTCATGCCAATCAAACCCTCAGAACCCGCAGTCGCCGCACCCAGCTTACCGCCGGGTGCCATCCATGATCGTGTTTATCGCAAGCTGCGCACACGGATCATGTATGGTGAAATTATGCCCGGTGTGTCCATGACACTGCGCGGGATCGGCAAGGAATTTGGCGTCTCAATGACCCCTGCCCGTGAGGCAGTGCGCCGTTTGGTGGCAGAGGGCGCGTTGACGATGTCGTCATCTGGTCGCATCTCGACCCCAGAGTTGACCAATGAACGCATCGAAGAATTGGCGGCGCTGCGTGCCTTGATTGAGGTAGAGTTGGCAAGTCGCGCCTTGCCCCGTGCCCATTTGGCATTGATTGAACGATTGCAGGCCATCAACGGGTCGGTGGCCGAGGCCGTCGCGCACCGTGACGCGGTTAGCTACATCCGTACCAATTTGGAATTTCATCGCACTTTGTATTTACGCGCCCAAGCGCCAGCGATGCTGGCCATGACGGAAACGGTCTGGCTGCAAATGGGCCCCACAATGCGGGCGCTGTATGGCCGTCTACGCAGGACCGAGCCGCCGCAGTATCATCGCTTGATTATCGCCGCTCTCAGGGCTGGGGATGAGCCAGGGTTGCGCCTTGCTGTGCGCTCAGATGTGACGATGGGCCTACGGATGCTGGCGAGTTGATAATGCGAGAAATGATTGCAATGAAGTTTTGGTTTATCTTACCATCAGTTGTGGCCATAGTCGGCTGCCAGCTTAAAGAACCCAAGGTCTTTGAGGCGTCGCGTGGTCTTTCTGAGGTTGAATTTGCCAAAGTGAC
>JAPKCR010000194.1 GCA_026421135.1 Sulfitobacter sp.
TGGGAGAGTAGGTCACCGCCAAACCTAATAAAATCCTCAAATATCTCTCAACGATTACAACCAATACAAAACGCCCGCAGTGTAAAAACACCGCGGGCGTCTTGCGTTGAATGTAAACACTAAAAATAGATGATCACGGCCATTAGAGGGAACGATATCGTCGCTCGTGCGTATACGTGTATGAATGGTTTTAAATCCCCCTCCCGCTTCGTTTGCGCGATTGCCGCGTTCTCTTTCATTCCCCTATCGAGCATGGCCGAAACTGTCGGCAACGTCGACGTGGATTGGTTGGGAAATGACATTATCGTCGAAGCGGTATCAGACCCAAAGGTGAAAGGTGTCACCTGCCACCTTGCCTATTTCGAACGCGGTATTATTGACCGGCTCCAAAAAGGTAACTGGTTCGAAGACCCGTCAAATTCATCGATATCCTGCCGCCAGACCGGCCCGATCGAGATCGGGGATATTGAGCGTGACGATGAGGGCGAAACTGTATTTACCGAACGCCGTTCAGTAATCTTTAAAACATTGAATGTTAAACGCATTTTTGACGAAGCCAACAATACCTTGATTTACATCAGCCATGCCCGCGATGTCCAAAACGGCTCAGCCAAGATGTCGATGTCGACTGTCCCACTCTATGGCACTGGCAACTAGGCAAAGGATCGCCATCGCACAACTGTCCCTTTGCGCCGTCGTCTGGTTGCGCTAATCTGCCGGAAAAGCCACATCATAAAAAGGCGCGGGCAGTATGAGCATTTCACGCAGAAATTTTACAATCGGGCTTTCGGCACTGGGATTGGCAGCATGTGACAGAGGCAGCAGTGTGGCTGCCTTTACTTCACGTTCTGACAACGGATTACCAGCAGATCTGATGCCCCAGGCCAATTCCAGTTATGATGCTTGGGTTGCGTCGTTCAAGACACGTGCCGCAGGGCAGGGGATTTCCCCGGCCACTTTGCGCAGCGGGTTTGCGGGGGCTGGCTATCTGCCCGGCGTCGTTAAACGCGATCGCAATCAAACCGAATTCAGCCGCTCACTTGAGGACTACCTCGCGATTGCGGCGTCTGAGGAGCGCATAACCAAAGGGAGGGCCGCCTTTGCCCGCCATCGGGATGCCCTGCGCCAGATCGAGGCGCGCTATGGTGTCGCCGCAGAGGTTGTGACGGCTGTTTGGGGATTGGAAAGCTTTTACGGCGAACGGCGCGGCAACGTGCCAGTCATATCGGCAACTTCCACATTGGCGTTTGATGGCAGACGCGGCGCATTTTTCGAAAAGCAGTTGATAGCGGCTCTCAAGATCCTTGAACGTGGCGATGTATCGGCGCGTGGTCTAACCGGAAGCTGGGCAGGCGCAATGGGCCACACACAGTTTATCCCAACATCATATCAAGCCTTTGCCGTAGATTTTAATGGCGACGGTCGTCGCGACATTTGGTCTGATGACCCAACCGATTCATTGGCGTCAACGGCTGCGTATCTGGCCAAGTCGGGCTGGAAAACGGGTGAAAAATGGGGCGCTGAAATGGGCACGTCCGCCGCCAGTTCCGCCACGCCTATTTCTGTCCTTCAGCCTGACGCGGGGGGGCCACGCTTTGCGGTCTTTAGAAACTTTCGTGCGATTAAGCGTTATAATAATTCGGACAACTATGCGATTGGCGTCGGGCACTTGTCCGACCGTATAGCGGGGGGCGGGCCAATTCAGGCCAGCTTTGGACCGGACAAATACGGCCTTACCATTGAGGATCGCAAAGCCTTGCAATCCAAGCTGACGGCCAAAGGATTTGACACCGATGGCACAGATGGCGTGATCGGCCCAAACAGTCGCAAGGCCATCGCGGCGTATCAGCAAAGCATCGGTTTGCCAGCGACGGGGGATCCGTCCCGTGCGTTGCTGCAAGGTCTATAGGTCTAGGGCACGCGCCCTCTCAAGGCCAATTGTTCGGCGACCCGGAAGAGTTGCCGAACAAGGTAAGGCCCGCGAAACATCCGCATTACAAATTCTTGACCAGTCGCAAAGCGTCGTAGATCGCAGCATGTGTGTTGCGTGCTGAAACGGCGTCGCCGATGCGATACAGCCAGAATGTAGCGTCGGCGTTCCAATCCATTGTTTGCGGTTCGCCCGCGATCAGGGCTTCGTAATCGACGGCACCTTCGTTCTTGCTAAGCGGTTTTAAGGCGAAATACAGATCGTCCAACGGCAAGGTGCCATAGTTCAAAACGACCTGATCGTATTCTTGTTCCGTGGTATAGTCACTGTAGTCAGTACCCACAGTGGCGATCAGCTTGTTGCCCGCCCTTGCGACACCTAGTAGGCGCCGCGTCACCGTAAAGGTCACATCTTTGTCCTGCAAAGACCGCATGTAAGGGACAAGGTTCATTGCCATAATCTCGGGGGCAAAGCTGCGGTCGGGAGTCATCACCTCGACTTTGGATCCCGCATTTGCAGCGACTTCGGCGGCCTGAAGGCCGGGATGATCACCGCTTTCGTCGTAAATCAGGACATTGTCGGCAGGTTTCACATCGCCCGAGATCATATCCCATGATGTCACCACATTGTCGGCCTCGATGCCGGTTTCGAACAGTTCCGTATTGGGCAGCCCTCCGGTGGCAATGATCACTATATCGGGGTTCACCTGCAAAACGCTGTCTTGATCTGCCCATGTGTTGAAATGAAACACCACATCGCGGGCGGCACATTGGGCCATGCGCCAATCAATGATCGACATCATCTCGCGGCGGCGGGCACTTTGTGCAGTCAACCTGATCTGACCACCTGGATCGGGTTGGGCCTCGAATACAGTAACGTCATGACCTCGCTCCGCCGCAACGCGTGCTGCTTCTAACCCCGCCGGACCCGCGCCGACAATGACAACTTTGCGTTTAACAACGGCCGGTTGAATGTTGTGAGGCATGGTCAGTTCGCGTCCCGTGGCGGCGTTATGGATGCACAGCGCATCGCCACCCTGATAGATGCGATCCAAACAATAGGTGGCACCTACGCAAGGGCGGATATCATCCTCGCGCCCCTCGATGATTTTTTGCACGATATGTGGATCCGCCATATGGGCACGCGTCATGCCCACCATATCCAACAGTCCCGCTGCCACGGCATGGCGGGCCGTTGCAACGTCCTGAATGCGCGCTGCGTGAAATGTGGGCATGCCCGTCGCCTTTTTGACAGAGCCTGCGAAATCCAGATGCGGTGCGCTTTGCATCCCTTGCACGGGGATTACGTCGGTCATGGCCGGGTCGGTATGAATGCGCCCTTTAATTACGTTCAGGAAATCCAGCTGGCCGGATGCCGCAAGCTTTTTGGATATCTCAAGTCCCTCTTCAGGGGTGATGCCGCCTTTTTGCGCTTCGTCTGCTGTGTACCTGAACCCCACAATGAAATCATCGCCAACCCGCTTGCGCACGGCTGCCAGCACATCCATCGGAAACCGCATCCGGTTTTCCAAAGTATCAGCTCCGTAAGGGCCAACCAGATCATTTGTAAGCGGTGACCAGAATTGGTCCAGCAGATGGCCGTAAACCTGCAATTCAATCCCGTCCATGCCGCCGGCTTTCATCCGCTCGGCGGCATCGGCGAAATCAATGATGATTCGGTCGATGTCCCAATCCTCGATCAGTTTGGGAAACGCGCGGTGCGCGGGTTCACGATGTTTCGACGGTGAAACCGATGGCAGCCAGTCGCCCTTGTTCCACGTCGTGCGCCGCCCCAGATGCGTCAGTTGAATCATCACTGCACAACCATGTTCGTGACAGGCATCGGTCAGATTTGTGATCCACGGCACGACCTCGTCTTTGTAGGCAAGCACGTTGTTGAACACCGGCGGGCTGTCTTTGGATACGGCTGCAGATCCGGCAGTCATCGCCAGCGCCACACCTGCCTTTGCGCGCTCTGCGTGATAGGCGCGGTAGCGGTCTTTGGGCATGCCATCTTCCGGATAGGCCGGTTCATGACTTGTGGTCATGATCCGGTTTCGCAAGGTCAGGTGCTTGAGCTGAAAGGGTTGCAGCAGCGGATCGGCAGACATGGCGCACCTCTTAGGCAAAGACAGGGTTGCCTAACGGTGCACCCGAACGCCCCTTCGATCAACTTTTTTCGCGGCGCTTGGAAGGCTGTCTACGTCTGAGTGTGACGTCGCAAATGCGATTGCGTTTGATCGTGCGAAGGGGGCGTGCTGCCTCCCAAAAGGGTCAGGTGCAAGTAAAATTGGATGTTGTCCGGGTCTTTCATCAATTCGGCAAACGCGTCCTGATGCCATTGAACAGTGCGCTGATGCGCTGCGCAAATCTCCGGAACGGCAAGCCAATGTGAAATTTCGGCCCGCGTGCCGGCTAGCATCGGCTCAATCTGATGATCTTTGACTGTGTTGAAATTCCGTTCCGCCCAATAATGCAGATCAAGGTTTTTTGTTTTTCTATTCGGCAGGCCACGCCCGCGTTTTACCATAAATTCGCCGGCGGATCGCAAGGAATAGTGGTTCAACCGCGCCCGCGCCGGAGACTGCATTAGGCCAAACAGATTAATCCGGCTGTCGGTGTCGGCAAAATCAGCATTGGCAGTTTGTTCGCCGCCAAGGGACCATTTCCCCGGCCCCTTGCCTTTATTCTTGGGCCGGTGGACGCCAAGTTTTTGGAACTTGTCTGGCCGGAAAAGGGATTTGAAAAAATTGCCAGCAGGAAGGAAAAACGGGTCGGGGGCGCACATCACAAAACGCTCAGGCGTTAGCCGATCATCAAACTCTTCTTGTCCAGCCGCGCCAAAAAACCGCCAAGGTAGGGCGATGGCGTCGGTGTCTTTAGGCACGGATGCAATCAGGTCACCAAATGTCATCATCGGTGCCTCAAGAGACAGAAACTCATCGCAATCAAAAAAGATCACCCAGTCGGTGGTCTTCATCAGCGGATGCGCATCGGCCAATCGCATGGCCTGCCATTGCACCGATTTGTCGGCGTCCGGCTGAAACGGTACATGGGTAACACCGGGCATTAAATCCAGTAGGGCAGGGGTGCCGTCATCGCAGTCATGGGTGAAGATCAGAAAATCTGTCACGCCCGCTGCACGGTGGTGGGCGATCCATTCCAGGCAATAGGGCCCTTCGTTTCGCATGCAGGTTATGGCAAGGATGCGTGTCACGGGTGGCGTCGCCTTGGATTGGGTCAATTGCGTTGCTCAAATGACTCTCACGGGTATCGCTTCAAGTCAATCTTGGGCGAAAGTCCCGGCCAAATCCCGAGGATTCTTTACAAGCACATGGGGGCTAAGGTACTCTCGAACTCGAGCAGATATATCTGACACAACAAAAATAGTGTCATCAGAGAGGCCTCAATTATGAACACCCGTCGCCCCGTTGCGTCGCTTTGGATTGGTGAGAAACTTCACTATCTTAACCAGCTTTGCCTGAAATCCCATGTTGTCGCAGGTCACAAGACGATCCTGTATTGCGCCGACAAAGTTGATAACGCCCCCGAAGGCGTCGAAGTGCGCCCGGCCTCGGAGATCATGGATATTGACCGCGCTTTGGTTGAGGCCACCAGCGCGTCGTTCTTGTCGAACGTGTTCCGTTACAAGATGATCCAA
>JAPKCR010000195.1 GCA_026421135.1 Sulfitobacter sp.
CAGCCACCAAGGGGTGGCGCACCACGTCTTTGGAGGTGAAGTAGTTAAAGCTGACCTTGGGGATTTCTTTGAGCAGGCGTTCGGCATCTTGCAAGCCCGACGGGACGCCGCGCGGCAAATCGATCTGCGTGCGGTCGCCCGTGATCACCATCCGAGAACCTTCGCCCAAGCGGGTTAGAAACATTTTCATCTGCATCGACGTGGCATTCTGCGCTTCGTCCAGAACGACGAATGCATTTGCAAGGGTTCTGCCACGCATGAAAGCAAGCGGCGCAATTTCAATCTTTTTGTCTTCGAGCAATTTGGCAAGTTGCTTGCCCGGAAGGAAGTCATTCAGCGCGTCGTAAAGCGGCTGCATATAGGGGTCGACCTTGTCCTTCATGTCGCCGGGAAGGTAGCCCAGTTTTTCGCCTGCTTCGACTGCGGGGCGCGACAGGATAATCTTGTCGACGTGACCGCCAATGAACATCGACACGCCGACTGCGACGGCAAGATAGGTTTTGCCGGTACCCGCTGGGCCTATACCAAAGGCCAATTCGTTGTCGAACAGGGATTGGACATATGCCTTTTGCGCAGCGGTGCGCGGTTCGACGCGTTTTTTGCGCGTCTGGATTTCAATCCCGCCCAAAATCGGCATTTCGATCTGGTCGCCTGCGTGAACCCCTGTGCCTACTGCAGAACCGCCCATGCGCAAAAGGCTGTCCACTTCAGCAGACTCAACCGTGCGCCCCCCTTCAAGGCGGGCGTAAAGTGCATTCAGCACAGTTTCTGCGCGCGCGGCTGCATCGTCATCACCAATGATCGACAGCTGGTTGCCGCGGCGTACAATCTGCACGCCCAGTGACTTTTCTATAGCTGCGAGATGCGCATCATACGCTCCGCAAAGATCAATCAACAAACGGTTGTCCTGAAATTCCAACAAATGCGCGGTGTTGGCGGTGGGGGTGTTAATGTCGCTGGACGTCAATGCCTGTTCCAATTTCAATTTTTCTATCCTTTTCATATGGGGCTTCTCATCTGTTTGGGTACCCCGACGCGAGACAAAAAAGGCCGGGGCGTGATACGCCCCGGCCTGAAATGGTTTATCCGAAGCCCAAAATTAGTTCGGATCCCGAATGTTCGAACCACCTTTGAAGTCGCCTGCGGTATAGGTAGGTTGCGCAACGCCGGAACAAACAGGCTTGCCATACTTATCTAGTCGCTGGCTCAGGTATCCCTCGACACCGTCATCAATGATCCAGTGGTCACAACCGTTCGGGTCAACCCAGATACCGGCCTGCAGCTGGCTCAGGTGCTTTTTGTCAAAGCCACGGTCATAGGATTTATCAGCGGAATAACCGCCGCCGATACCTTCGAAATCAGCACAAGCTGTTAGACCAAAGGCGCAGGCTGTGGCCATTAAGATTTTCGTTTTAAACAATTTTCTGTCCCCTTAGCGAATGCAGATGATTTCGACACGGCGATTTTTGGCCATACCAGCGGACGAACCGTTTGCTGCGGCCGGCATGCGTTCACCGTATCCACGAACATCTGCGATCCGGGCACCGGTTTTTGCAGCAACGGCAGCAACGGCATTCGCGCGATTGATTGACAGGCGCATGTTGTATTCGTCAGACGCGCGGCTGTCGGTGTGGCCGCTGATGATATAGGAAATCGCGCCGGTGGATTTGAAGAACTGTGCCAGCCGTTGCTTGCCCTGCGCGTGGATGCGGTAGCTATCGGTGGCAAAAAACTGATCGGTATTCATCACACCGCAAACATTGCCACGACGGCAAACCGGAATGCCTTGGCGGCTGACGTTGGGTGTCATGAACCCTTCGGCACCGTCATCCATAACCCAGTGTTCACACCCGTCGGGGTCAACCCAGATTGTTGGAATATACTGCCCCTTATCGCGGCCAATTTGAGATTTTGTTTGTGCATCGGCAGCAGATGCTTGGAAAACGAATGTTGCGGCAACAAGTGTACCCGCAAACAGCCGCAGACCTTTAGAAATTGTGTTCAACACAGCCCTCGTCCTTTTTTTAGTCCCCCGCAAAAGAAACCAGAACTGCGCAGTGCAGCAGGGTCCCCCGCAATATCTAGTAAGATTAGGCGGTAAACGTGGGTCTGTGAAGCACGAAAACCACGGTATTTGCTATATTGTGGCCATACTTAGGCATTTATCGGGCTATTGTCCGATAATTACACCCCGTTAAACGGGAAATAGTCCAACGCCGCCGCCCCCTACGCCGCTTCGGGAAATCGACTATAGTTCGATTGCGGTCAACGAATTGGTCTTGGCATCAACGATCCTGACGCGGGCCACTTGACCGACTTTTGCCTTGGCGTTGTCAATATGGACCGAATGCAAGTATTCCGACTTCCCAACCATCTGCCCGGCCTCGCGACCGGTTTTTTCAACCAGAACAGACAGGTCACGCCCGACCATTGCATTTTGGATGCTGCGCTGTTGGTCGGTGATCAGCCCCTGTAACCGTTGCAGCCGCGCATCGGCCACGGCGGCATCAACAAGTTCGCGTTCTGCCGCTGGTGTGCCCGGCCGGGTCGAATATTTAAAGGAATAGGCATAGCCGTATTTGACCTCGCGGACCAAATCCATCGTCGCCTCGAAATCAGCGTCGGTTTCTTCGGGGAAGCCTACGATGAAATCACCCGACATCACGATATCGGGTCGCGCGTCGCGGATACGTTCGATCAGACGCAGATAACTGTCGGCGGTGTGACTGCGGTTCATCCGTTTCAGGATGCGATCTGACCCGGACTGAACAGGCAGGTGCAAATAGGGCATCAGCTTGTCGACCTCGCCATGGGCGGCGATCAATGCGTCGTCCATGTCATTGGGGTGGCTCGTGGTATAGCGGATACGCTCAAGCCCGTCGATTTTGGCCAGCTCGCGGATCAGGCGGGCCAGCGTGTAATCAGCGCCCTCTCCCCCGACGCCGTGATAGGCATTAACGTTCTGGCCCAGCAATGTGACTTCGCGCACACCATTTTCGACCAGTTCGCGGGCCTCTGTCATCACGCGGCTAGCAGGACGTGATACTTCGGCACCGCGGGTATAGGGAACAACGCAAAAGGCGCAGAATTTATCGCAGCCTTCCTGAACGGTCAAAAATGCCGACGGCGCGCGGGCCGCTTTGCCACGGCCTTTCATCTTTTCGAACTTGTCCTCTTCGGGGAAATCCGTGTCCAGCGCGGTTTGACCGGTGCGCACGCGGGCTTCCATCGCTGGCAGACGGTGATAAGACTGAGGACCCACAACCAGATCGACAGCTGGCTGGCGGCGCATGATCTCGGCCCCTTCGGCCTGCGCAACACAGCCCGTTACACCGATTTTCAGGTTTGGGTTCAATGCCTTGAGCGGCTTCAACCGACCCAGTTCGGAATATACCTTTTCGGCAGCTTTTTCCCGAATATGGCAAGTGTTGAGCAAGATCATATCTGCATCATCGGCAGTCTTGGTCTGGACATAGCTGTCGCCCAAGGCCTCGGCCATGCGTTCACTGTCATAGACGTTCATCTGGCACCCATAGGTCTTGATGAACAGCTTTTTTGGCGCGGTCATGGCGAGTTCCATTATTACGATCTGCAAAAACGCGGTCTAGCAGTGCCAGCGTTCTCTTGCAATGCGTGCCGATTTGGCTGATTTAGATGTAGTCGCACAAATGAACAGGTCCCAATGCACTATCGCAGTCTTGATCAATTTCTGACCGACGGAAAAGACGATCTGGTCAAAGGGCCGATCGCCATGATTCTGGTCGAAGACGATGTCGAAATCGACACCACGTTGCGCCATCACCAACAATTGGGCTTTACCAAGGTGATCGCTTTTATGCCCGAAGAGTTCGATTTGCCGCGCGATGTCAAAGAGCTGGTGATCCGTATTGACTACAGCATGGTCCAGGAAAATACGATGGAGACTGCCATCAACCGCGTGATCGAGGCCGCCGAGGGCCAATGGCTGTATTACTGCTATAACGCTGAATACCTGTTCTATCCCTTTTGCGAGACCCGCAATATTATCGAAATGCTTGCGTTCCATACCGAAGAACGCCGCAGCTCCATGCTGTCATATGTTGTCGATCTTTATGCCGATGATCTGACCGAAAAGCCTGACGCAGTGTCGTTGGAAAACGCCCATCTGGACAGGTCCGGATATTACGCGCTGGCCCGCCACGATGCCGCGCCCCCCAACCACCCCAAAGATCGCCAGCTGGATTTCTTTGGCGGATTGCGCTGGCGGTTCGAAGAACACGTGCCTGCCGCGCGTCGCAAAATTGACCGCATTTCGCTATTCCGCGCCAAACCCGGTTTGAAAATCCGCGATGACCACACTTTCAACGACGAAGAATACAACACCTATTCCTGTCCGTGGCACCACAATATCACCTCTGCAGTATGCTCATTCCGCACCGCCAAGGCGCTAAAGAAAAACCCCGGCAGCAAGTTCGAAATCGAAACCTTCAAATGGCACAACTCAGCCCCCTTTGAATGGCATTCTCGCCAATTGCTGGACCTTGGGCTGATTGAACCGGGGCAATGGTTCTAAACGGCTGATCTTGGCTGGACCGGAAATTATATTCGCCAAAGGCGAAAGTGCTCAATTGCCGTTCCGGGCGCATCCTAACGAATTCCGCAAGGCGCACGCATGTCTTTGATGCGCCTT
This sequence comes from Sulfitobacter sp., assembly GCA_026421135.1. Taxonomy (GTDB): domain Bacteria; phylum Pseudomonadota; class Alphaproteobacteria; order Rhodobacterales; family Rhodobacteraceae; genus Sulfitobacter. Next base: position 4,670 of record JAPKCR010000195.1, read on the forward strand.
GCGACTGTTCTTAGTCTATCGAGTTGCTTGCAGAAGCGTTTCGGATGCCAAACGTCCAAAGTTATTTGCAGCTTTCGGACTCGCGCCCGAGATTAGGTGCCGATCAATTTGGCAAGAGCTGTCTGCTTTGGTGTTGGTAATTGTCACACCTAAAGCGTTTAGCTTTTCGCCAAATTTCCACGGCATATGACCTGGCATATAGCCAATCATCGGCGTTTGCTTATCCACAGCGTCAGGGAATGCTGCGATCTTGTAGCCACTATAGATGAACTTCTTGCCATCTTCTGCTGCAAGTAGTGCTGCGGGACCGTGACAAAGAGCCAGCGTAAATAGATCGCGATCATGTGCCCAATGCAGGAGTTTGCCCAAGTCGGCGTTGTCAGGCAACCCAAGCATGGCACCGTGACCGCCCGGCAAAAATACCGCTATGTAAGGCGCATCATCTGTCATCGACTTGGACACAAAATCTGCAAGGCTGCCAGGTTTCGCAAAGGCGTTGGCATACTCGCGAAAGAGGTTTTTCACGTCCTCATCTTCGCCTGGCATTGCCCAATCTTCAATAACTACCGGCGCACCTGTTGGTGTGACGATGTCAATTTCAAAGCCCGCATTGATCAGGTGCAACATTGGCAAGCCCATTTCCACCGGATGGTTTCCGGTCGAGAACTTCTTGCCATTGGCCATGGTCATATTGCGTTCTTCTGTGCAGACCATCAAAACACGCAGCTTACCGCCCGTGTAGGGATTGGCATATGCACCACCATCATAGTCCGTCTTGGAAGACGTCGCCAGTTTCAGGGCAAGAGGTGACGGCGCAAATGCACCATCATTAGTCGGCGTCGGGGCGGCCCCGAACAGATTACGTAGAAAGCTCATGAATATATTCCTTGCTCGTAGTTAGTTTAATC
>JAPKCR010000819.1 GCA_026421135.1 Sulfitobacter sp.
GAAGGCGTTTGCGGCCTCGACCACGGCGCGGTAGCCCGCGATGTTCGCCATGGATGACAGTGCATCCATCTTTTGCGCGCGACTGATCCGGGGGATCATTTCCATCGCGACAACAGTGGCACCTTTTTCGGCAGCCGCCTTCATTTTTGCTTCGTCCGCGACGGGGCTAAAGAACGAGATCAACGTCTGACCGCTCCGCAGCTTTTTCATCTCGGCGTCATCAGGTGCACGCACCTTGGCAACCACATCAGCAGCTTTCCAAAGCGCCGTCGCCGTCTTGACGACCTTAACACCAGCAGCGGTATAGGCTGCATCGTCAAAACCCGACGCAATCCCCGCGCCTGTTTCGATCATGCACTCATGACCCAGTTTTTGCAGCGCAAGCGCTGACTCGGGGGTCATCGCTACGCGGCGTTCCCCCTCAAATACTTCCTTTGGCGTCCCGATCTTCTATCCAGAATCCCCCGTGTTGCCGTGTCGCGACCACCGTGGCGCAACATAATTACTCTGAGCAGTACTGCTTGGGTTCCTATAGTACAAGACGTGGCCCCGGTTAGAAGGCCAATTCTGTCCCTGCTAGCGCAAAAAGCCCGATTTCTAAGCTCGGGACGTTGCGTGACAATGGCACAAGGCTTGCGCCCGTTCGCCCCTGTCGCCAGCATGGATAAAAGTCAAAGGGAGAAGATCATGGAACTGAGCGGAAAACATGCATTCATCACGGGTGGCGGCACCGGGATTGGTCTGGCAATTGCCCAAGACCTCGCCTCCAAGGGCGCACATGTGACCATCACCGGCCGCCGCCAAGAGGTGCTGGATGCGGTCGCAGGCCCGAACATCACTGGCGTTGCAATGGACGTGCGAGACGAAGACGATGTGGTTGCCAAGATAGCGGCCGCCGTTGCGGCGCATGGCCCGATCCAGATTTGCATTCCCAACGCAGGAATTGCCGAAGGCAAAGCCGTCCATAAGACGGATATGGATTTTTGGCGCAACATGATGGCGACCAATCTGGACGGCGCGTTCCTCACCATCCGCGAATCGTTGAAATCCATGCGAGAAACCGACTGGGGTCGCGTGATCGCTATTTCTTCGATGGCGGGTTTGCGAGGGTTGCCCGGTGCCGCGGCCTATTCCGCGTCCAAACACGGAATGATTGGGTTAATCCGTTCGCTGGCCGAAGATTACATGGGCCAACCTTATACATTTAACGCAATCTGCCCTGGTTATGTGGACACGCCGATTGTCACGCGCAATACCGCGTCCATCTCGGAACGCGCGGGCATATCCGAGGAAAAAGCTCGCGCGATTATGGTGAATTCCAACCCGCACAAACGTCTGATCGATGTCTCCGAAGTGTCTGCGGCAGCCGGCTGGCTGATCGGACCCGGATCCCAAAGCATCAATGGCCAATGCATTCAGGTCACCGGCGGCCATATGTAGGCTGATTTCAACATTCATTAACCATGCACCGCTAATGTCGTGGCATGGTTAATGTCTCTTCGATTCTCGATTGTTCCGTGCGCAGTGCCCGCCCTTTTAATGGCGGGCTCGCAAGATGAAGCTGGCCTTCAAAAGTCGGCGCAAGGTCAATCCGGCCTCCGCCGGATCAGAGCCGCTGGCATCTTAGCAGATGCAGCAAAATCCCCA
>JAPKCR010000196.1 GCA_026421135.1 Sulfitobacter sp.
CAGACACAGACGGTGCATGGACCACACAACGCTTTTTCGATCCGCTGGATCTGCGCCACGACATGCATGTGAACATTGTGACGTTTCAGCCGGGCGGGGTCATTCCCTTTGCTGAAACCCACGTGATGGAGCACGGTTTATACGTACTCCAAGGGACCGCGGACTATTTGCTGAACCGGGACTGGGTACCTGTGGTGCCGGGCGATTTCATGTGGTTGCGTGCCTTTTGCCCGCAGGCCTGTGTCGCAACCGGAACCGAGCCGTTCCGCTATTTGCTGTACAAGGATGTGAACCGCCACATGCCGCTTGCCCTGTGACCCGCGTCATCAAAGTTGAGCCACTGACGTCGGACGCCTTTGCGCCGTTTGGTGACATTCTGGATGCATCCGGCAGCCCGGACAAAATGATCAACGGTGGGCTATGTGGACGGTACCATGATCTGGCTACGCTTGATTTCGGGTCCGACGGGCGCGCAGGGATTAGCATTTTTGACGCGCAAGCGCGCAGCTTGCCCTATACGCTGGACCTTCTTGAGCGCCACCCCGAGGGCTCGCAAGCTTTTTTGCCCATGACAGATGCCCCGTTTCTGGTCATTGCTGCCCCAGATAAGGATGGCGTTCCAGGTGTACCCCGTGCCTTTCTGACCAAACCCTATCAGGGCATCAATTTCCATCGTGGCACATGGCACGGTGTGCTTACCCCGTTGGCCGAGCCCGGCCTTTTCGCTGTGGTTGACCGGATCGGTGCTTCGCCAAACCTTGACGAATTCATGATTGATCCGCCTTATACCATCACGACCTAAAAAAATATGGATCGCGTAAAAAAAAGCGGCCAGCCACCAACAAGGGACAGATACATGACAAGTAACTCTATAGGGACGCCAGAACAGCTGCGCGATCCAAATTTCACCCCATCACTTGGCCGCGCCATTCCGCTGGGTATCCAGCATGTTCTGGCGATGTTCGTTTCAAACGTAACGCCAGCCATTATCGTCGCCGGGGCCGCTGGCTTTGGCTTTGGTTCCAATTCGCCTGACTTCCCCGAACTTCTGTATCTGATCCAGATGTCGATGCTGTTTGCCGGCGTCGCGACCTTGTTGCAGACCATCACCATCGGCCCAATCGGCGCTGGGCTGCCCATTGTCCAAGGCACATCATTCGCGTTTATCCCGATTATGATCCCGTTGGTGGCAGGAAAGGGTGTCGATGGTCTTGCCGCTTTGTTCGGCGGCATCGTCATCGGTGGTATTTTTCACGCCTGCCTTGGCTTGTTCATCGGTAAAATCCGCTTTGCGTTACCGCCACTGGTTACCGGGCTGGTTGTCACGATGATCGGTCTGGCACTTGTTAAGGTTGGTATTCAATACGCAGCGGGCGGTGTCCCGGCGATTGGTACGCCGGAATACGGCAGCCTACTGAACTGGTCTGCGGCGCTGGTTGTAATATTCGTTACCCTCGGCATCAAGTTCTTCACGAGAGGTATGCTGTCCATCTCGGCGGTGCTGATTGGCCTGATCGTGGGTTACATCTATGCGCTCGGCATCGGTATGCTAACCTTCGATGCGATCGCCAGTTCATGGACTCGCTCCGCCGTATTCGCTTTGCCAAACCCCTTCAAATACGGATTTGAATTCTCGGTCGCGGCAATCATCGGATTTTGCCTAATGGCATTCATCTCGGCGATTGAAACCGTGGGCGACGTGTCAGGGATAACTAAAGGCGGCGCAGGACGCGAGGCGACGGACAAGGAAATTCAGGGCGCGACCTTTGCTGACGGTATCGGCACGGCAATCGCCGGCGTGTTCGGCGGCCTGCCCAACACGTCGTTCAGCCAAAACGTTGGCCTGATTGCCATGACCGGAGTCATGAGCCGCCATGTCGTGACCATTGGTGCCATCTTTCTGATCATCTGTGGCCTTGTGCCCAAAGTCGGCGGTATCATCCGCACCATCCCGATCGAAGTACTGGGTGGCGGCGTTATCGTGATGTTTGGTATGGTGGTCGCTGCAGGTATGTCGATGCTGTCAGATGTGGATTGGAACCGTCGCAACATGGTGATCTTTGCAATCTCGATCTCCATCGGTCTGGGCCTACAACTGGAACCGGGTGCGGTTCAACACCTCCCGGCAACGTTGAAAATCCTGATGACCAGCGGTCTGCTTCCCGCAGCCCTGATCGCCATTGTCCTCAACCTTCTACTGCCCCAAGAACTGGCCGAGGAATCAACCGAAGAAGTTTCCGGCGGTATGTCCGGTCACTCCAAAGGCAGCCTGCCGCACAAATGAACCCCTGTCAGAGAGGCTCCCTGCCTCTCTGACTTTCAAATACCCCCGCTGGTGGCATCCGCGCTGAAAACCAAGCGCGCCCCCGGCGGCACCTTCCCAACCGCGAAAGCAAGGATTCTAACATGTACGATATGGCTGCTATGGGCGCTTGGATCGAATTAGCTGTCCGCTGGGTGCATGTCATTACGGCCATCGCATGGATCGGATCGTCATTCTATTTTATCGCGCTCGATCTGGGCCTGCACCGTGACCGTAACCTGAAATCCGGCGCGGATGGAGAGGAATGGCAGGTCCATGGCGGCGGGTTCTATCACGTTCAAAAATACCTCGTCGCGCCTGCGCAGATGCCCGACGATCTGGTCTGGTTCAAATGGGAAAGTTATTCGACATGGCTGTCGGGCTTTGCCCTGCTAATCCTCGTTTATTACCTTGGCGCTGAATTCTATCTCGTTGATCCAGCAGTGGCTGATCTGGCAACATGGCAGGCGGTTGGCATTTCGATGCTGTCGCTGGCTTTTGGCTGGATCGTCTATGACCTGATCTGCAAAAGCAAATTTGGCGATGACAACACGCGGCTGATGATCGGCCTGTATGTAATCCTTGTTGCGATGGCTTATTTTTACACGTCGGTGTTTTCGGGCCGTGCAGCCCTGTTGCACCTTGGTGCGTTCACTGCGACGATCATGTCAGCCAACGTGTTTTTCATCATCATGCCGAACCAGCGTATTGTTGTGGCCGACCTCAAGGCCGGGCGTACGCCAGACGCGAAATACGGTAAAATCGCCAAGCAACGCAGCACACATAACAACTATCTCACCTTGCCGGTGATCTTCTTAATGCTGTCCAACCACTACCCACTGGCCTTTGCCTCTGAAATGAACTGGCTGATCGCGGCGCTGGTGTTTTTAATGGGTGTGACGATCCGGCATTATTTTAACAGCCTTCATTCGCGCGCTGGCAACCCGATTTGGACATGGCTAGCCACGGCACTATTGTTCATCACGATTATCTGGCTGTCCACGGCACCCATGTTTCGGACGGTCGAACCTGAGGAAGCGACCGGCCCGTCCCTGCGTTTCGCCCAAGCAGACGGATTTGACCAAGTCCACGACATCGTGCTGGGCCGGTGCAGCATGTGCCACGCGGCAGAGCCATCGTGGGACGGTATGATGTGGCCCCCCAAAGGTGTACGGCTTGAGACCGAGCACCAGATCGCAAAAGCGGCAAAACAAATCTATTTGCAAGCCGGCGTGACCCACGCGATGCCGCCTGCCAACTTAAGCTATATGCGTGCCGATGAACGTGCGCAGATCGTTGCATGGTATAAAGCGGCAATGGATCAATAACGCTAAATCAGTGCCGCTACCTCCGCCATTCAACCTTTCAGAATCGCGCAGAGTTATGCTAGCTCTAGCGTTATGGCTCATCCAAACCCCAATATAGGCGATCTAGCGCCGGTTATCCGTCAGCTTGACGACTCGGCTATCAATCGCATCGCAGCGGGCGAGGTTGTTGAACGCCCTGCCTCTGCCGTCAAGGAACTGGTCGAGAACGCCATTGATGCAGGCGCGCGTCAGATCATCGTTGAATATGCCGATGGCGGAAAGACCTTGATCCGCGTGACCGATGACGGCTGCGGTATTCCTGCAAGCGATCTGGCGCTGGCCTTGTCGCGCCATGCGACTTCTAAAATCGACGGCTCTGATCTTCTGAACATCCACACATTCGGCTTTCGGGGCGAGGCGTTGCCATCGCTGGGTGCCGTGGGCCGTTTGACGATCACCAGCCGCGTTGCGGGCCAAGACGGTGCCGAGATCACCGTGAACGGTGGTCAAACCGGCCCCGTGCGACCCGCTGCCCTAAACGGCGGCACAATAGTCACCTTACGTGACTTGTTTTTTGCCACACCCGCGCGGCTGAAATTTTTGCGCACTGACCGCGCCGAGGCACAGGCAATTTCGGACATCATCAAACGTCTGGCCATGGCCGAGCCCTTTGTGCGCTTTACCTTGCGCGACGTATCGGGTGACGGGCCGGGCCGCGAGGTGTTCCGCGCCGAGGCTGAACAAGGCGACATGTTCGCCGCCCTGCATGGTCGCTTGGCGCAGGTCTTGGGGCGCGAGTTTGCGGATAATTCCCTGCCCATCGATGCAGAGCGCGAAGGGTTACACCTGACAGGTTTCGCGGCTTTGCCGACCTATTCACGCGGGTCAGCCGTGGCGCAGTACCTGTTCGTGAACGGGCGTCCGGTTCGGGACAAACTGCTGGTAGGGGCCCTACGGGGCGCTTACTTTGATCTTCTCAGCCGTGACCGACATCCAGCAGCTGCACTCTTCCTTGATTGTGACCCGACCTTGGTTGATGTGAACGTGCATCCCGCGAAATCAGAGGTCCGGTTTCGTGACCCAGGCTTGGCGCGTGGCCTAATCGTATCGGGCCTGCGCCATGCCTTGGCTGATGCGGGGCATCGTGCATCGACCACTGTGGCTGATGCGACACTGGGGGCGATGCGGCCTGAACAAGCGGGCGCGCGGGTCTATCAGATGGACCGCCCTTCGCTGGGCGCGCGGACTGCGGCCTATCAGGCGCAGGCACCGGGATTTGCCGAAACCGCTGGCATGTGGGGCAGGGTGGAAACGCCGGCTGACCCTGTGATGGACGAACCGCAAGAGGTGCCTGACTATCCATTGGGCACAGCACGAGGCCAAGTCCACGAGAATTACATCATCGCGCAGACTGCGACAGGCATGGTCATCGTTGACCAGCACGCGGCGCATGAACGGCTGGTCTATGAGAAATTGAAACGCCAGATGGCGGAAAATGGAGTTGCCGCTCAGGCGTTGTTGATTCCCGAGATCGTCGACCTTTCCGCATCCGATTGCGCGCGATTGCTGGATGTGGCCGATGAACTAACCAAATTGGGCCTGACGATTGAACCCTTTGGTGGCAGCGCTATCGCGGTGCGCGAAACGCCCGCGATACTGGGCACCGTGGATGCCAAGGCGATGATCCTTGATATTCTTGACGAACTGGCCGACCAGAACGAAAGCAATACCGTCCAAGCGCGGATCGAGGCGATTTTAAGCCGCGTGGCCTGTCACGGTTCGATTAGATCGGGCCGCTGGATGCGCGGCGAAGAGATGAACGCCCTGCTGCGCGAGATGGAGGCGACACCCCATTCCGGTCAATGCAACCACGGGCGGCCCACCTATGTTGAGCTGAAGTTGAGCGACATTGAACGGCTGTTCGGGCGCACATGATCCAGATCGGCGGGCAAAGCTATGCGT
>JAPKCR010000820.1 GCA_026421135.1 Sulfitobacter sp.
GTTTGTCTTGTTTATCACCACCGTGCTGGTGCTGGTCCTGATCGTGTTTTATCTAATCCGCTGGGTTCTGCATTTGCAAAGCTTTGGCAGCCTGATCGACACGTCCCGCCAGGTCGAAAGCGAAACCCGTCAAATGTTCCGCGACCGTTTGGACAATCCGTGCCTCGGGGCCAACCCGCTGGTCGACGACGTACCGGACGGTGCCGAGGTTATTGGGGCAACCGAAAGCGGCTACATTCAGCACCTGTTTCCTGAGGGACTGAATGATGTGGCCAAGGAACACGGCGTCCACATCTATTTTGTGCGGAATATTGGCAACTTCGTGTTTATCAATGAACCCTTGGTGCAGATCGACCGGGTGGGGGACCCAATCGACGACGATCACAATGACGAAACCTTGCGGGAAGGAATTCAGCGCAACATAGTTCTGGGCGATGTGCGAACGTTTGACCAGGATCCGCGTTTCGGTTTGATCGTCATGGGCGAGGTCGCTTCCAAAGCGCTGTCCCCGGGTGTGAATGACCCTGGCACGGCGATCGATGTAATTAACCGCATTGGTCGAATCCTTACCGACTACGAGGACGAAATCGCAAGGGAGCGTGACGAGGTTCTGGCCAGTATATTCGTCAGACCTCTAAATCCGGCAGACTTGATCCAAGACGCGTTTGGGGCCTTGGCGCGTGATGGCAAAACGGTTGTAGAAGTGCAGCAATGCCTGCAAACCACCTTGGGTGGGCTGATGCGCCACCCCGATGACGGATTGTGCAAGGCTGCCCGTGTCGCCGCCGAACGGCATCTGTTGCGAGCCCTGTCAGGGATAACTTTTGCACCGGACCGTGACCAGTTGTTGGAAAGTGCTACCAAAGAGGTGCGCGACCATGTGATTGGCAAACTTGATACCGCCCAAGAGAAATAGGCCAATTTCCAAGCCCTGTTCTGATGGCGACGGAAGTTGTCGGTTTTGAGCAACCTGAGGGGTGACCAGCCCGCCACACTTGAGGCAATGTCACAGGGAACGGGAACCCGAAATATGCGCACTCATGCTCAAGCTGTCGTTATCGGGGGCGGCGTTATCGGATGTTCCATTCTGTATCACCTGACCAAGCTGGGGTGGAAAGACGTGACGCTGCTGGAACGGTCCGAACTGACGTCGGGCAGCACGTGGCACGCGGCGGCAAACATTCACGGGCTGCATGACAACAACAACATCACCCGCATCCAGAACTACACGATGGATCTGTACAATGCCCTAGAGGCTGAAACAGGCCAGTCTTGCGGCGTGTTTCAACCGGGCAGCCTGTACCTTGCCCAGACAGAGGCGCGCGAACATCAGTTGCGGTTGCAAGCGGCCAAAGCGAAATACTACGGCCTGAATTTCCACGAACTATCGCGCGACGAGGCGGAACGCCTTCATCCGCTGGTCAACTTTGACGGAATTCGCTGTATCATGTTCGAACCCTCGGGCGGGAACGTGGACCCATCCGGCGTCACCAACGCCTATGCGACAGGTGCGCGGCAAAACGGGGCTGAAATCATACGCTTTTGCCCTGTCACAGGCACTGAACAGCAGCGCGATGGCAGTTGGATCGTGCGGACTGAAAAGGGCGATATTGCCACCCAGTGGGTCGTGAACGCTGCAGGG
>JAPKCR010000197.1 GCA_026421135.1 Sulfitobacter sp.
GCGGTCCAACACAGAACCGCCGGTCAGGTTCATCGACGCGCCGCCCGTGGTAGACAGTTCGCGCCGAAGCTTTTGCACCTCGACGTTAAGCACGGTTAGCTCCTGACGCACATCCGCCAAGGTTTGCGCATCCTGCGCCTGTGCGGCGACCGGCCCAAAGGCCAGTCCCAGCATCATCATCACAACAAACCGCATCATGTTATCCTAACAGTTTCGTTCTTGTTTAGCTCGACAAACCGCCGGCCAGCACGGTGACGGCGCGGCGGTTCTTGGCATAGCATGCTTCTTGCGAACACACTTCAATCGGACGTTCCTTGCCATAGCTTACAGTCCGCAGACGGTTGCCAGAAACGCCGCGCGATACCAGATATTCACGGGCCGCGTTTGCGCGACGCGCACCAAGGGCCACGTTATATTCACGTGTGCCTTGCTCATCCGCGTGGCCTTCGATGATCGCTTGGTAATCACTGTTTTGATTCAACCAGTTGGCTTGGCCATCCAACGTTGCCTGACCTGCAGGTGTCAGCGATGACTGGTCGACCTCAAACAGCACACGGTCACCGATGGACTGCTGAAAATATGCAGTCGATGCTGGATCATTGGCGCTGCCTGCGATGATCCCGCCGTTTGCGGGGGCTATGCTGCCCGAGCCGTTCATTCCATCCGCGCCAAAGCGGTTAGGATTGGTACAGGCTGATACGGCGAGGGCGGCGATCAGAAGAGTGGCGGTCAATATGCGGTTCATGAGGTCGGCCTTTATAAAGCTGGCGTTAATTCTGGTTTATTTGGTGTTAACACAGCGCCGTGGCCTTGGGAATCACCAAGGCGCTGCATTTATTAGTTCTGGAGCGGTGACCACGACGGGTCGGAACCGCCCTCTTGGGTACGTACAGGTTTCAGGTTCCGGCCCGAGATATCCACGGAATACAGCGAAGATGACCCGCCGGTTCCTTGGGTTTCTCGCGCAAACATGATGACGCGGCCATTTGGTGCCCATGTCGGACCTTCATCTAGGAACGATGCCGTCAGGAGGCGTTCTTCGGATCCGTCCAGGCGCATCACACCAATGTGAAAGCGGCCTTTGTTCTGCTTGGTGAACGCCACAAGGTCGCCACGAGGGGACCAGACAGGCGTGCCATAGCGGCCTTCCCCGAACGAGATCCGCTGCGCTTCGCCGCCACCGGCAGACATTACGTACAGCTGCTGGCTGCCTGACCGGTCGCTTTCAAACACGATCCGGCTGCCATCGGGCGAATAGCTGGGTGCGGTCTCGATTGCAGGTGTGTTTGTCAGGCGCACAGATTGCCCGCTGCCGATATCCATTGTGTAGATGTCAGTGTTGCCGCCTTGGGTTAGCGAGTAAACAACCGTATTGCCAGAGGGCGAGAAACGCGGCGCAAAGCTCATCGTGCCGTCTGCGCTTTCCAGAACGCGACGCTGTACCGACCCGATGTCCAGAACATATATCCGCGGGAAGCCGCTTTCGTAGCTGGTGTAAAGTATACGGTCACCCGTGGGCGAGAAACGCGGAGCCAGAACGATCGACGAGCTGTCGGTTAGATAGCGAACGTTCGCACCATCATAGTCCATCACGGCCAAACGCTTTTGACGGTCATCTTTGGGTCCAGTCTCGGACACGTATACAACGCGGCTATCAAAGTATCCGCCCTCGCCTGTAATCCGCGAATAGACGGCATCGGCGACCTTGTGCGCCATACGACGCCAGCCATCGACCGTGCCTGAAAATTGCAGCCCCGACCCAAGTTCGGCCCCCGAGAATACATCATAGAGGCGGAATTTCACGTTCAAGGTATTGCCCGATACACCGACTGCGCCGGTAATCAACGCTTGAGCATTGATCGCTTTCCAGTCGGCGTATTGCACAGGCGCGTTAAAATCGCTGACCGTGGAAATGAATGCACTCGCAGGGATTTCGCGAAACAGGCCAGAGCCGACCAAGTCTTCAGAAACCACACGCGCCAGATCAACTGCCATTTGCCCCGCATCGCCGCTTTCGGGTTGAAAGCTGGGCACCGCAAAAGGCAATGGTTCGATCACGCCTTCTGTGATTTCGATCCGCAGGGGGCCTTGTTGGGCCTGAGCGGTTCCTGCGACGGCACAAATCAGCGCCAGACATATGCTCAATACTCGTAAAATCATTTGATGCGCATCCTTTCAGGATTGAAGGTCATCTCAATATTCTGCCATTGGCCAAATTTATCTACAGGAAGCTGATATCCGCGCGATCCACAGCGGATAATCGCCCGTCTGGCGGCTTCAAATGCCTGCCCAGCGGCGGCCTGTGATCCACCAGAGCTGCCTGTCATGGTAATGGTATTGTTTTGCGGTGTGCCATCTTGGTTCATCTGAACGCTAACAACAACAGTCGTACGCAGCGCGTCTGATGACAGCGAGCCGACGTTCCAGCAGGCCGACACGGCGAGGCGCAGCGATTCCTTTTCACCATTCGATAGCGGTGGCCCGGTCGGGGCTGCCGGTGCGGGGGTCGCAGGCTTGTCTTCGCCGCCCAATGCTTCGGCCAACGCCGCAGCAACCGCGTCGGTATCTACAGCTGGCTGCGCCGGTTTTGGGGTCGGTTTTGGATCCGGGGTCGGCTTTGGCGTGGGTGCCGGCTCTGGTGTTTCGACTGCTTCCGCAACCTGCGGCGCAGACGGCGTTGGCCGGCGCGCAGGCGGGCGGACAGACTGGTTTGGCGCGGCTTTGGGGGCCTCTGCGGCTTCGGTAACAATCTCGGTTGTTGCTTCTTCCGGCGCTGTTGCCTCTTGCGCTTCTTCCACAACTTTCTCGGCAGGGGCATCCGGAGTTGCGGCCTCCTGCTCTACCACGTCGGGGCGTGCGTCGGGGTCTGGCTGTTCAACCGCCTCGGGTGCCACGCGGTCAACGGGGCGCGGCACGGCAACGGGCGCGACTTCGGGTGCGATCACGGCAACCTCGGCCGGGGGTTCTGGCGATTCAGGTGCAGTCTCGCTGACTTCTGCAGCGGGGGGCGGCGTCGGTGCGGGCTCCTCTGGTGCAGGATCGGGCTGTGGCGCTTCCGGCTCGACTGCCGTGGGCTGTTGGATTTCAGCTTTTGGTGTCTCGGCTGGTACTGGAGGCGTTTCAGGCTGCGCGGTTTCGGTCGGCTGCTCTGCCGATTGCGAGGCAGCAACAAGCGCGTCAAACTCGGCAGCAGACAGCACCGACACTTCTTGCATCTCAAAGGGTTCAGGGTTTGGCCTGAAAACGTCGCCAAATAGCAAAAATAGGATAAGCCCCAGATGCCCTGCGCCTGAAATGTAGTGCCCCGTGTGCATGTTTAACCGCCCGACGTCCCAGTGCCGTCCAGCTTTGGGCCACCCGTTTCAGTCACCAATCCGATGTTTGAAAATCCACCGGCGTTCAGGGCACCCATGACCTCCATGACCATCGCATAAGATACAGCCCCGTCAGCGCGCAGGAATACGCGGTCGCTGGACCGTTCAGTAGCAATTGCACGCAGCTTGGAAATCAAGTCGCCTCGGGCTGTTTCGGTCTTTTGAATTTGAACGGATCCGTCCGCCAGCAACGTAATGGTCAACGGCTCTTCCTGCTCGGAAGGCAATGCAGTTGCCGCGGTTTTAGGAAGCTCGACCGGCACACCCACCGTCAACAGCGGGGCCGCGACCATAAAGATGATCAAAAGCACCAGCATAACGTCCACAAAGGGCGTGATATTAATTTCGGCCATCGGCTGCGCGCGACCACGACGCCGCCCGCGCCCACCGCCACCAGATTTTTTTGCGATACCAGCACCCATCGGTCAGCTATCCAACTGTCGGCTTAGGATGGTGGCAAATTCATCCGCAAAAGCTTCGTAGCTGCCAAGTATCCGGTCTGAATCCGCGCTTAGCTTGTTATAGAAAATAACCGCTGGGATCGCGGCCAGCAGTCCAATACCGGTCGCCAGCAGCGCCTCGGCGATACCCGGGGCAACGACCACAAGGCTGGTGTTTTGCTGTGATGCGATCTCAATGAACGAATGCATGATCCCAAAGACGGTACCAAACAGCCCGACAAAAGGTGCTGTCGATCCCGTTGTCGCCAAAACAGGTAACCCTTTTTGAAGCTTTTCTGCTTCTTTGGCGATTGCCACATCCATCGACCTATCAATGCGGGCAGTAGCGCCGGGAATCAGATCACCATCCTCGCGGTGGGATCTGCGCCACTCGGTCATACCAGCGGCAAAAATCTTTTCTGCGGCCCCGTCAGGGTCCGGACCGATGGTGTCGTACAGGCCGTCCAAAGGTTCGCCTGACCAGAACGCCTGATCAAACGCATCGGCTTCGGCCTTGACCTTGCGATATTGCAGCATTTTCTGCGCAATGATTGACCAAGACCAGAATGATGCAACGATCAGACTGATCATGACTAATTTTACGGTGATTGTCGCGCGCAGGAATAGACCCAAGAGCGAGAAATCAATCTCGCTCGCCGCCGCCAGCGTTTCTGCTTCCATCGGTTCTGCTCTTTACTAAAGGCCCCTTACGGGGCTGTTCCGCCTCAATGGCCCTGTTTTCCAAGGCGCTATTTGGCACAAGCTTAGCCGAGTGCAATGTCGATTACTAGGATTATGGCATCAATTCGCGTGTCACAGGGACATTGAGCGAAGTTTCGCTGGCAATCTGCAGGGTTTCCCGTTGGCGTTGATGCAGACGATCGTGACAACAGCGCGAAGCAGTAAAGTGTCGGCACGCCAGACCTCTTGGGACATCTCCATGCGCGCAGGCCCGATGGACGTCGTCCAAGTGCGCACCTCAAGCAGATCGTCGAAAACTGCAGGCGCGATGTAATCAGCTTCTACTCTGCGCACAGCGAATACAACGCCATCCGCCTTCATCTCAAGCTGGTCGATTCCGATCTCCCGCACCCAATCGCTGCGCGCCCGTTCGATATAGCGCAGATAATTGGCGTAATAGACGATGCCCGCCATATCGGTATCTTCATAATAGACGCGGATGGGCAGGGTATGGGTCATTGGGCTGTGTTTAACCTCGCAAACAGGCGCAGCGCATGGGAAGGGTCCTGCGCGGCGGATGGCAGTATAGGGTCGTAAGCCGCTCGCAAAAGCTCTGCAATATCGGGGCGCAGGATGGTGGTTTTATCCGCCACAGCCAAAGGCGACCGATCTTTGAAAGCCGCATCAGACCAAAGCAGAAAGGACTGTACTATCTGACTAAGCGCCAAGGTCTGTGCAGGCACCGCACTTAGATGTTTGTCCATCCGCAAGAACACAAAACAGGCCTTGATCGCGCCAGTCTCATCAAACCGGAAAAGACGGTACTGATTTGCATCCACCGCCGTCAGTTTCTCAACCAAAGGCCCCAAGTCGGGAACAAGTCGATCCAAACCCGGCACCTCCGGCAGCTCTGCCCAGTCCTTGAAAAAGAACATCATCAGATTGCTGCCCAATTCAGGGTCCGTCTCGGCGATCTTGTGACCGGACAAAACGCAAACAGCCTCAAGCGCGCCTTTGATGACGGACAATGTCGCATCGTCC
>JAPKCR010000198.1 GCA_026421135.1 Sulfitobacter sp.
CTATTTCCAAGAGCCGCCATCAACCATCTCAAAAAATACCGACCTGGCCAATGCAGGGACCCAGTATACCACAGCGAACAACACCACCTTTACCAAGAACGAGTTCGAAAACACCGGCTCCAGCTCGCGCAGCTGTAACTGGTGGACACTGTGTATCGTGTCCGAAAAGACATATTATGCAAAGCTGACGCAGGAATATACGACCATCACCACGGAGTCGCTGAGAGCGGATTACCCGATCGCGGTCGAATTTATCGGGCAAGACCAAGGTTCGATCAACATCACCTCCGGCAGCGATGTCATCCTTGACGGCAACCTGACCAACGTTGCGGGCACCACCACGATCACGGCAATCGGCGCGGAAAGCTCGATCATTCAGGGCACGAAAAACTCCCTGCTGAGTGCGGACACCGCGATATTAAATGCTGGCGGTTCGATTGGAGGCATCAAGAAGCCAACCGATCCGGTAATTGCGCCCGGTCTGGCGCTGGCTGTGAACCTAACAGGCGCAAGCGCCGGTAACGGGTATTTCACGGCCAACGCAGGCAACGGTAATGTGTCAGCAATCAGCCGCGGTGACATCATCGCAGGCCACATTACAGCGGCAGGCACGGCAACATTGGACGAGGACACATCGCGCGGGAATGTCAGTCTTGTGTCGTTCGGGTCAATCCTTGCCAGTACATCACCCGCACTTGCAGGTGGGTCACTGATCCAAGGTTGGCGCGCAAATCTGACCGCGCTTGGTGGCTCCATCGGCGAAACGCCAGCCTATGATCCCGCAACATGGGACGCGGCAAAGCAGAACAAACTGCTGCGTGTTAACACCGGATACACCAGCGACCAGTCGCTGCGTCCGTTTAGCGAGACACCTGCAAATGCAGTGCTGGGTCTGACCGCCGTTGCAACCGGTGACATCGGTATCCGTTCAGAAGGGTGGGCCGGGAACACGGATGGTTCTGCGTCTGACGGCACCATGTTAATCAATCAGGCGCTTTCGCTCGGTGGCAATGTCACCATCGCGTCAACAGGGCAAATTCTCGACAACAATCCAGTCGAAACCATCGATACGCGCACCTATAACCAACTGTTGGGATATTGGGATAGCCTTGGGTTGCTGGATCAATCCACGGGACGGTCTGTGACGGACAGCGCCGGTGTTGTTCAAAGCGTTGATGCCATCGGCAACAACAATTCGATCAAACAGGCGCAAACCATCAAGGCGTTCGAAAACGTCAAAACCAAGCAATACCAGCAATATTGGGAATTCCGCCAAACGCAGGCTGATCCAACGGTATTTGATGCAGGGTTCACTGTAAAAGTTGACCCGACATCAGCCCAGTACAAAACGCTGACCAGCTATTACGGCGACCAGATCAAGGCCGCCAATCCGGGCTTTACGGCGGCGCAAGTCGATGCCGAAGTTGCGGTGAAGATTACCGAATACAGCGTTCAAAAGACAGCCGAATACCGCGCGCTTCACGAAGTTGTCGCGGATCAGCAAAACAACTCGTTCCTTGCGAATTATGACACGGCTAAATTCGAATTTACGTCGACCAAAAAGGAACTGGTCGAACAACGCGCGCTCTTCCTCGTGGATTATGAAGCGACCTTCCGTTCAACCAGTGAGACGACCTTCCGAGCGCAGATTCTGGCCGACTTCCCTGATCTTACTGCCGCCCAAGTGGCTATTGAGGTTCAGGCGCGCGTTGATGACGCTGTGACCACCGAACTAAGCAATCCGAGCGGAGCTTATTACCGCGGGCTCGAGACGTTTATCGAAGATTACGAGTCCCGGCAAACCACAGCCATCAAAGCGTCGCTAACCACGAATGACGACTTGGCCAACTACTACATCGACGATTTCAAATATACCGCGTCTGAGGATGAAGGGCTTGATTTGACCAAAGGGTCGATCTGGACGGAACGCGAATTGGCGTTCTCCATCGCGCCGGGGGCTTTGAAAACGGTCACCGGTACGAACCCGGTAATTAAAGATCCGAACGTTTCGGGTCGGACCGTCACAATCCTTGCCAACAAAGGTATTGGTGAAACAGTTAAGGACAGTACAGGCAATCTGGGTGTTTCCATCCGGTCCAGCCTTGACCCCGCACTTTTGACAGCCGACCAAAAGGTCGCTTTGGCTGCCGCAGAACGTACGGACCTTTTGCTTACAATCACGATTGCGGGCGTGCTTGTGGAAATCCCGCTTTGGGAAGATTACGACACCCTCAGCGCCACGCAGCAATCAGCCTTTGATGCGGCCGCTGCGGGTCAGGTGTCACCTGAAAACACCTTACTGACCGTCCTAAGCAAACGTCCATTAAACTTCACCGCTGCCGAGAAGCTTAACATTGATGTGGCAACCGCCGCAGGGACAGACGTCAAGAGCGACATCGGCAAGGCGTTCCTTGCGTCGCGCAGCGGTGCCTTGTTGGGTGCCGTGACCACAAATGGTGAAACGCGCATCAAAGTGCGCAACGGCATTGCAAACGCGACAAGCGGAAGCCTGATTTCTACAGGCAATCTGATCCTAGAGGCATCACAAGGTGGTATCGGGACTGGTACCGTCCCGTTGCGGCTTGCGCTGAACCCAATTGCCACAACAACGGCACGGGCACAAAACACGGTGAACCTTGAGTTTGCAAACGGTGGGGCAATCGACACGATCTATTCGCCACAGAATGTGAAACTCAATGCCTTGAACGGATCACTTACCAATGCAAATGGCGATCTGCTGATTAACATCCTGGGCACCGAAGTCGAATTGACGGCAGCCAGCGGATCAATCGGCGCGCCAGGCAATGCATTGAATGTGGGTGTGAATCCCAAGGGCAAGATCACCGCAAATGCCCAAGGCAGCATCGATCTGCGCGGTCCGTTGGGATCGAAGTTCATCGTGACCGAAGCCAAATCTACAAATGGCGGAGGCATCACGCTGAGTGCTGCGGGCGAAAGTGTCGTAGACGGTGTCGTTGACTCCGCCGGGGCAATCGTCCTGTCGGCGGGCGGGCGTCAGGTCTTGACCACGAACGCGCAAGTTACATCCGGTGCGGGGGATGCGTCGGTTACCGCCGCGTCGCTCAAGATGTTGAACGGTGCCGCGCTTACAGCAGCGGGCAAGGTCGCCATCACAACTGTTGGCGATGCCCTGGTTACGGCGGTCAAATCGTCCAGCAACGCGACAGATGCGGTCAATATCGATGCAGGGGGGCGGGTCTTTGCCGGTACCCTTGCAGGACGTGCATTTGATATCAGCGCCACAACCGCGGGTGCAGGTGTCAAGATAGTCGCGGGGCAGGGAATTGGCGACAAAACCCGTGCCAATGAAACCGCCGACGATGACACGGTTACAGATGTCGCAAATCCACTGCGCATCATCACCGGCCTATTTGAGGCGTCGGCAGCAAACGGGTCGATCAACGCAGATGCATTGAGCGACATCAATCTGACCTCGCTTACCGCAAACCAAGGCGGGATCGCGGTCACCGGTACAGGCTCGATGGATATCGTGGATGCGACTGCGGGCGGAAGCCAGAGCTTTGATGCGCAAGACGATGTTACCTTTACCAAGCTGACAGCAGGTGGCCTGCCATCTGATGTTGGAAACATTAGCGTGACGTCGGTCAGCGGTTCGGTCACCGGAGGGGACGTCGAGGCCAACGGATCAAGTGTCATCAATGGTAATGGTGTCGTCTTCGACACCATCATGGCAGGGGTCGATTCCACGATCACCTCGACAGGCGATATTACGGGCGATACTGAAATTGCGGCTGGTGATGTCACCAATACAGCTGGGGCCGGTGGGCTGCCTGGATCGTTGAATATTCGGGTTATCGGAGGTCGCAATGTGTACCTGCAAGCCACCAATGAACTGAACCTTTCCGAGGTTCAGGTGGCAGACACGATCGAGCTTCGGGCAGATAAGATTGCCGCAGCGGTGGCACAGACCCCAAGCGGTCCGGACCCGTTGAACGTGACATTGACCGGCGCTAATAACACGGTTGGCACCTCTGCCGACCTAACGATTGATGCACCCGCTGGCATTATTGTGGATGACCTGAAAGTTGTGGATACAACTTTGATGACAACGGCCAACCGCACCGAAATCAAAAATGCGTACGTGCCGGGATCACTGCTGCTCACGTCGCCCATTCAGACGATCAAAGTCGATAACCGCACGCCAGTGCCGCAACCCGGTAGCAACGTGCAGGTCTTTGTCCCGTCATTCGGCTTTGGATTGACCCTTGATGGCAATGCTACGAAAACAGACGGCATTGTGGTTCAATATGACACAACATCGGAATTGGTCGACGTCCTGCCAACACCGCTGGGTGGCATCAGCCTGATCCGTGATACGGTTCGGAATATCCGTGAAGCGGACGATGGGGGGCTCGGTTCATTCGGATCATTCGGGTCTGTAGCCCTTGATGATGAAGATACATTGAACCTAGCGCAATTTGACGGGGAAGTCGTCGAGATTGACGGCGTCAAATACATGGTCTTTGTACGCGGCACAGGCCCGGCAGTCATGCTGCGGGTTCAGTAACAGATGAAGAAAATGAACCACAACACACTCGAGCATACTCAAGAAAAATGTCCAAAACCCAAAGAAGGTTACTTCATGCCAAATAACATCCGCAGCATTCTCCTTCACGCGACTGCAGCGGCGTTGATCGGTGGAGGATTTCTTTGGTCGTCACCCGCATCCGCACAGGCTACTGCGCAGCAAGCCGACGTCCAAAGCAGGATTGCTGATGAAAACCTTCGTCGTCTTGACGAGGAAGACGCGGCGTCAACCGCACGCCAGTCGGGGCCGGGGGTTATCACAGACGAGATCGGCCGTGCTGAATTGCCACCACGCGGCGGGGCAACCGTATTGCTGCGCTCCGTGACGATCGGGCCGGAGTCGGCGTTCTTGACAGAAGAGGAACTTGCGCCAATTAAAGCGAAATACCGTGGTAAGCGGGTGGATTTCTCGCAGATTTCCGAATTGGTGCGGGATGTAAACGATCTTTATGCCGAAAAGGGGATCGTGACAGCAGCCGCTATCTTGCCGCCCCAGAACCTGAACGCGGGCAACTTACAAATCCGTTTGGTCGAAGGGCAGGTGGGCAATGTGGCCTTGGTTGGCGATCGCACGTCCACAGATAAATTTGTCTTTGACCGGATCACCCTTGCCAAGGGCACGACCGTTGATGTGCCCACTGCCAGTAAAGACATCGAACTTTTCAACGCCACGAACCGCGCCCAGCTTCGGCTTTTGTTGCAGCCTGGGGCGGCCTTTGGCTATACCGATCTGCTGCTTGGCATCACTGAACCCCGGAAATCCGAGCTTGAGGTTTTTTATGATAATCAAGGCGTCACATCCACGGGTGAATGGCAAGTGTCCGGGCTCTACCGACGCTATGGCTTGATGGGCATGGATGATACGTTTTTGACTTATCTATCCTTCAGTAAAGGCAGTACATCCGGCACTTTGCGCTATGAACTTCCGATCAACAAATATGGAACACGGCTTGCTGCAAGCGTAA
>JAPKCR010000199.1 GCA_026421135.1 Sulfitobacter sp.
GACTGTCGATATTCATTAACCTTAAGGCTTGCCCTGTATTCAAAACTCCTTTGAATTGAGGGTGTTTGTCGATGAAGGCATCCAGAATCGCACCAAGCTGTATGTCTGTCAGGCTTTGCCCCAGCTTGTCCTTACGATCACTGTTACGAAAGGCTTGATATGCCTTTTTATCGCTATCGGCATTGATCCCCATCAGGACTAGGAGTTTAACGTATGCCCTCTGTTGTTCTTTCGTCGTGATAACATCAGGCAGTTTTAATTCTCCAAGGTCATACGGATCATCAGCCAATCTGACACCTAGTTCATTCGACAATAGGTTGGGATGGAAGGCTTTGAAGTCCACTTCCAGCGTTGGCTTGTCGTTGATATCTGACGCCCAGAAGCGGGAGATCATTAATCAGGTCAGGTTGCCGCAAGAGGTGCTGCTATGACTGGGGACCGTAAATGGCGGCTAGCAAGGGGTCTGGACTAACCCCACAAAAACACCCCGTCCGGCTTCCCATCGCGGGAGGTTGGGCGGGGGCCAGTGACAGCTATTTTTTTTGGGAGGAAGGGCTGCAACAAGTGCAGACATTAGTACCAATCGTAGCGAACAGCAGCAATAAACCAAAACTGACTGAGCTGCGGCATGTACATCCTGGCACTAAGGGCGGGGAGCGAACCTTCGCTGCGCTCTGCACCAAGTTCCGCTAAGCGGACAAAGCCGGCTTGTGCAGTCGCAGCTATTGCTCACGCCAATAGTCTTGTCGAAGTCGAGTTGGATCAGCCACAGATCAAACCAAATGACTTACTGGTGAGGGTCAAGGCCGTCTCTGTGAACCCTGCGGATGCCAAGATCCGAATCCGCTCTGCCAAAGACCCGCAGCCCGAGGCAAGAATTCTCAGATATGACGCGGTGGGTATCGTTGAGGAAATCGGCGATGCGGTAGAAGGATTCAAAACCGGAGATCGCGTTTGATACGCGGGTGACGTTACCCGCAAAGGCTCGAATGCTGAATTGCAGGCCGTCGATGCGCGGATCGTTTCCCATGTGGCTGAGTTTTTGGAAAAGCACCCGAATATCGAACTCAAACTTAGCCTAAGCGACAACATCGTCGACATTGTCGAAATGGGATTTGATCTGGCCATTCGCGTTGGGTCACTGACCTCCTCAACTTTGCTGGCAAGAAAGCTGGCAGAAAATCCGCGCATCCTTGTGGCCTCACCTGAGTATCTAAAGAAGCATAGCGTGCCGCAATTACCGCAAGATCTGAGCGCTCATAAATGTGTTGTTCTCGGGGAAACGAAGGTTTGGCATCTGGGTGACAAAAGCGGACTTATCGAAGATATAAAGGTCAGTGGGCCCTTCACGACAAATTTAGGCGACGCTGTCACTGAGACAATCATTGATGGTCTAGGCATCGGGATGAAGTCGATCTGGGACGTAAGAGAACAAGTTGCCAAGGGTGAACTTGAACCGAAGTATTATAACCTAAAAACGTATGTCGGCTTCGCCATGAACGCGCCACCAAGTGTTTCTGCGAAAGCAAAAGTTCGCTTGGAGCCCAATGTGACTGATGCTGCACCTCGCACGAATGGCCGCTCTGCAGCAAACTTCTTGGCTTTGCCTACCCAACGCTTTTGATGTGTGGGATCTGCCTACCAAGTGACAGCTCGCTTGCGGAACTGACCAGCGCGTCGGCGTCGATCCGAAAGTGCCTATATAGATCAGCGATAGAGCCCGTTTGCCCAAAGTGTTCGACCCCGTGCGAGATCGTTTGATGCCCCCAAACACCGCCGAGCCATGACAGTGTTGCGGGATGGCCGTCGATGACGGTGATCAGGACGCAGTTGCGTGGCAAGCCTTGTAGCAGGGTTTCGATATGCGAGGCGGCAGCCTTTGTGCCGTTCGCCCGCGCTCGCTGCGCGGCCGTCCAGCCTGCGTTCAAGCGGTCAGCGGATGTCACGGCCAATACGCCGACATCGCGGCGGCATTCTCCGATTATGCCCGCTGCCTTGATGGCTTCTGGCGCAACTGCCCCTTGGTAGGCGATAACCACTTCGCAGTTTGGACCAGGTTCACGCAGCCAGTAAGCTCCATCGATTGCGCCCTGCTTAAAGGCATCATCGACACGCTTGCCGGGTTGTTCAATCGGATTTGTGGTCAGACGCAAATAGACCGATCCTCCGGTTTCGTCCCGCAGCCATGTGCGCTCGTCGGGATCGCTTTCGCCGTCTTTTTGGAGGTGGTTGAAAGACCATTCCATGATGGCCGCCAGCTCATCCGCAAAGGCTGGTTCGAACGCAGCAAGGCCGTCTTGGGACATACCGATCAGCGGGGATGCGATGGATTGGTGCGCGCCGCCCTCATAAGACAACGTGACGCCCGACGGCGTGCCGACGATCATAAACCGCGCGTCCTGATAGCAGGCATAGTTCAGGGCATCCAAGCCGCGAGACACGAACGGATCATAAACCGTGCCGATGGGAATGAGGCGTTTTCCAAACACCGAATGCGACAGGCCAGCCGCCGCCAGAAGCAAGAACAGGTTCATCTCTGCGATGCCCAGTTCGATATGTTGGCCCTCTGGCGTGAACTCCCATTTCGCGGTCGACGGGATGTTTTCTGTTTTGAACGTGTCTTCTTGGTGGTCGCGCGCGAACAGTTTCCGACGGTTTACCCACGGACCAAGGTTGGTCGTGCCGGTCACGTCAGGTGATGTTGTTACGATACGTTTAGCGAGTTTGCTGTCACCCTTGGACAGGTTGTCGAGGATCTTGCCAAACGCCATCTGGGTCGAGATTTCGCGATCAGATGTTAGCTCGATTATTGGGACATCAATGGTATCGTCAAAGTAGCGACGCGGACCTTTGGCGAAGAACGGTGTCTTTTTTAGCTCGGATTCAAACGCGGCGGGGTCGGCTATGTTCGCGAACTTGTCCCACTCTTGGCCATGCGCGACGCCCATATGACCCTGCCATTCACCCATTTGGGTTTTGTTCATCAAGCCGCCGTGGTTGTCTTTGTGGCCTGCAATCGGCGTGCCCCATCCCTTGATGGTATAGGCTAGGAAACAGACGGGGCGGTCGTGGTCGATCGAGTCGAATGTATCGGCCATCGTCTGCACGCAGTTGCCGCCCAAGTTTTCCATCAATTCGGCAAGCTCTGCATCGCTGCGTCGTTCTATCAGTGCAGTGACATCGCCCTGATCGCCAAGCGCATCCATGAGGCGTTCGCGCCAAACGGCTCCGCCCATGAATGTCAGCGCAGAGTACAATTGGTTCGGGCAGTCATCGATCCATTGGCGCAGTTTACCGCCGCCAGATTCCTCGAATGCCGCGCGTTGTAGATGACCGTATTTGACCCGGACAACGTCCCAACCGAAGGCATCAAAAATCTGCTCAACCCGCTTGAAAAGACCCTCGCGCACAACGCCATCAAGCGACTGGCGGTTATAATCGATGATCCACCAGCAGTTGCGCAGATCGTTCTTCCAGCCCTCTTGCAGAGCTTCGTAGATGTTGCCTTCGTCCAGCTCTGCATCGCCCACAAGCGCGATCATCCGGCCCATTTTCTGATTAGCGCCCCAAGACTTGGCTTGGATGTAGTCCTGCACGATTGACGCGAACGACGTGACCGCGACGCCGAGACCAACCGAGCCTGTCGAAAAATCCACATCGTCGATATCTTTGGTGCGCGACGGGTAACTTTGCACGCCGCCGTAACCGCGAAAGTTCTCCATCTTCTCGCGCGTTTGATTGCCCATCAAATACTGGATCGCGTGGAAAATCGGCGAGGCGTGGGGTTTGACCGCGACCCGATCTTCGGGCCGCAACGTCTGGAAGTACAACGCCGTCATTATCGATACCATCGACGCAGATGACGCCTGATGTCCGCCCACCTTGATGCCATCCGCCTTGGGGCGAATGTGATTGGCATTGTGGATCATCCAGTGGGACAACCACAACAGCCGCTGTTCAATGGTCTTCAGCGTTTGGGCATTCAGAGACATGGCATCATTCCTTTTGAACTTGAGTAACACGGAACAAGAAGCGTTTCCTTGCGTTATCAGCGCAATATTATAGACATTGAGTGAATTACGGCAAAATTGGGTAAAATCTAGTGAATACCACCAAACTTGACGACACAGACATTCGAATCCTGCGTTTCTTGCAGAAGGACGGGCGGCTATCGATCAACGACCTGAGCGAAGCCGTAGGTTTGAGTGCGACCCCAGTGGCCCGGCGCGTAAAACGGCTTGAACAAACAGGTGTCATTGCCGGATATTGCGCGTTGCTGGATGAAGAAAAGCTGGGATTTGACGTCTCTGTCTTTGTATCCGTCCAACTTGATAAGCAGGTTGATAATGCTCTAGCCGCATTTGAAAAAGCGATCCAAACAATGCCAGAAGTCGTGGATTGTTGGTTGATGACGGGCAATCGCGACTACTTGTTAAAGGTCGTAACGTCGGGGTTGAAGGGGTTTGAGCAATTCCTAGTTGGTCGCCTGACCAAAATAGACGGCGTTTCGTCCATCGAGTCGTCCATCCCGCTGCGCAACGTAAAGACTGGAATATCGAGAGCGCCGTGAAACGCTCTCGATTTTGGTCATCCTACGGCCCTAGATACGTCTGTACCAAAGTCTTCCTTTAGGCTGCGGTTCGGATCGGCATTTGAGGTAAGGCCTGTGCGAGATCGGCAAGAATATCGTCCACACCTTCAAGGCCAATCGACAGCCGAACGAAGCAATCTCTGATCCCATGTTCGGCCAATTCTTCACTGGAATAGGTCGAATGCGTCATGTTGGCAGGGTGCTGCACCAAGGTCTCCGCATCGCCCAAAGAAACAGCACGTGAAATCAATACCAGCCTGTTCATCATGTCGATGCCAGCTTGTTTGCCACCCGTCAATTCAAAGGCAATCATACCGCCAAACTGTGACATTTGTTGCTGTGCCAAATCGTGCTGTTCGAAACTCTCCAGCCCTGGGTACCATACTTTTTCAACGGCCGAGGATTCCTCTAGCATCAAGGCAACCGTTGCCGCACTGCTGCAATGACGATCCATGCGCAGCTCAAGCGTTTTAAGCCCGCGCAGCAAGAAAAGCAAATTCACAGGTTGGGCTCGAAGCGGACCTTCGCTGCAAAAACCACCAATGTCCGGTTTGGGGAGCAAGCCACAATCATCACTCTAAACAGACTCATAACTCGGGACCGCTTTTAGGACCATTCTTGATCAAGCGGCATGTCGTAAGTATTTATAATTGCATAGATAAATTGCGTAGTAGACTGCCTCTTCTGGGCACCACCACAACCTTCTTATCCCCAAGAAATCGTAATAAAATAGGCGTGTATTGCTTCTTTGGGACCATTATCGGGACCGCTTTTGGGACCATTTGTCGAATATCGCACCCCAAGTGTCAGACATGAACGGTCCAGATGGCCTTGCACCCGGTAAACTGTGTCGTGATAGTCCTGAGCAAAGGTCTTAGTTTTACCACTAATGTAAATGCTACCTTGAGCAACGAAAGCATCGGTGCGTACTCCGAGAGTAAA
>JAPKCR010000200.1 GCA_026421135.1 Sulfitobacter sp.
GGGTGTAAGCAGCATGACTCCGTGAGTATATTATTGCAACAGTAAATATACTATTGATGAAATACGCATAATCTATCTTATGTTAAATATAGCGTGGCAAGCCGGATACTAAGCAATTAATATTGGCTCAAATTGGCAGATTTTGCGGTAGCAGATCAAAATTATGTGGACCACTACATCGTCGTATTGATCATTCTGCAGCAACATCACCCGTTTCAAACGCCCCTTCGGATTGCCAGCGCTGCGCGACTTCACCCAAGGATTCGAGCACTTGGCGCAGATCGTCACCTCGTTCAGTCAGACCATAGGTAACGGCGGGCGGGATCGTTTGGGTCTGATCGCGCCAGATCACCCCGGCCGCCTGCAACATTCGCAACCGTTCGGTCAGAACACGAGTCGAAATTCCCGGCACTGCCCGTTTTAGCACCCCAAAACGTTGTGGCCCGCCGTCACTAAGGACCCAGAGAATATAAGTTGTCCACGGCCCCATCAGCAAGCGCAGAATGGAGTCCATGGGACACGCGGGCGGTGTTGTTTGTTTCATTTTGAGGTTCTCCAAGGGCAGTTACTTTTCAGTGCCTACTTTTCTTTCAAAACTAAGACGCTTTATAATACTAGAGCGAATAGCAAAACCTAGCAAGGGTGAGCCATTCGGAAGAATGCCCAGGCAAATATTACAAAAAAAGGGGACGTCGAAATGAGCGAAAAATCTGTGAAAATTACATACTGGGCGGCAACCGGGTTGGTTGCATTGGTCTATCTGGGCGGAGCGGCATTTTACATCACCGCGCATGACATGGTTGCGGGAATGTATGAGGGCTTGTTGAAGTACCCAACCTACATAATATGGCCGTTGGCCATCCTAAAGATCGTGGCGGCCGTAGTCATCCTTTGGCGCCCGTCGACGTTCCTGTCCGATTTCGCCTATGCGGCGATGTTCTGGCACCTGTTGCTGGCCGCTTCAGCGCATATAGCTGCGGGCGATCCGGGCTGGCCGCCGGCGATCATCGCATGGGCGGCACTGATCATATCGTTCCTGACGCAAAACCGGGTTCGCGAAAAGAAATCGCCCTACGGTGATTTGCTGAATAGCGCGGCGTAACCGGAATCTTAGCAACCATAGGCGGGCTGGATCGTCAGGCTTCGCTCGCAATAAAGACGAAAGGATGCAGTACATGACCCGAATGCCAACGATGTTCATTCCACACGGTGGAGGCCCCTGTTTCTTCATGGACTGGGACCCGCCAGAAACCTGGAACCGGCAGCGCGAGTTCCTTGCCGATGTGTCCGCGTCATTGCCGGAAGCCCCCAAGGCGTTGCTGGTGATTTCAGGCCATTGGGAAGAGCCGCAATTTACGGTGCAGAAAAACCCGGCCCCGTCGCTGTTGTTCGATTATAACGGGTTTCCACCTCACACCTACGAACTGACTTGGCCCGCGCCCGGCGATGTCGCGCTGTCCGACAGGGTGCAGACGCTGGTCGAGGCGGCCGGGTTCCCCTGCCCCGTTGATGAGGTGCGCGGTTACGATCACGGCGTGTTCATCCCGCTCAAGGTGGCCTTTCCGCAGGCAGACATTCCCTGTGTGCAGCTTAGCTTGCGAAGTGATCTTGACCCAACTGCGCATATTGCGGTCGGGCGGGCACTGGCACCGTTGCGAGATGAAGGTGTTCTGATCATCGGTTCGGGCAACACCTATCACAACATGCAAAAAATGATGCATGCGATGCGGGGTGGTGCAACCGATTCCGTGAACGGGCAGGAATTTGACCGCTGGCTAAGCGATGCGGTCACCCGCACCGATCCAGCAGAGCGTGATCAAATGCTGGCTCGGTGGGACGCCGCCCCTGGTGCCCGCGATGCCAACCCGCGCGAAGAACATCTGATTCCGCTGCATGTTGTCGCGGGGGCCGCCCTTGCCGACAAAGGCGTGAAAACGCTGGAGGATCACGTGCTCGGAGCAGTCGAAAGCGCGTTTACCTTTGGCTGAATCCCATCAGACGCTTGAACATCCAAATCCAACCCGAAAAATCGAGGAATACCCAATGACAAACATTCAAAACGGCCCTTTCATCGTCACCGGTGCATCCGGCCAACTTGGCCGACAGGTCATCGACAATCTGATTGCGGCCGGTGCCGGTCCGATCATCGCCGTCTCCCGTTCGCCGGAAAAGCTGGCCGATCTGGCTGACAAGGGAGTTGAGGCCCGCAAGGGTGATTTCAACGACCCCGCATCGTTGAGCGCGGCTTTTGCGGGTGGCAAGCGTTTGCTGATCATTTCGACCGACGATCTGGAACCAGGCAAGCGACTGGCAGCGCATAAAAACGCCGTTGCAGCCGCGACGAAGGAAGGGATCACACATATCGTTTATACGTCATTGACAAACCCGGTTGAGGAAAGCCCGATCACGTTCGCCAAAGATCACAGCGACACCGAAGCGCTAATCAAGGACACCGGTGTCGACTATACCATCCTGCGCAACAACCTTTACACCGATCTGGTGCTGATGGGTGGTGGGCAAAGCATTGGAATGGGGCAACACTTCGCCGCTGCCGCTGAGGGGAAAACCGGCTATGTTACTCGCGCCGATTGCGCCCGCGCCGCTGCAGCGGCCCTGATGCAGGAAACCGGTTCAAGCGTTTTGGACATCACCGGCCCCGCGGCGCTTTCCCAAAGCGACATCGCGGCCTTCCTGTCGGAAATCTCGGGCAAGGATATCCCCTATATCCCGATCTCAACCGACGATCTGGTCCAGGCAATGATCGGCGCTGGCTTGCCAGAGTTCATGGCAAAGGTTTTTGCGTCCTTCGACGAGGCGATGGCCAAGGACTATCTGAGTGTTGCAACGGGTGATCTGGAAAAACTGACCGGACAGGCCGGCCAGTCGGCGCGTGATTTCCTGATTGCCAACAAGGCGGCCCTGCTCACCCCACCGGCGCAATAAGGAAACCATGATGAAGCTTTACAACGCCAATTTCTCGCCCAACGCCCTTCGGGTGCGGGCGGTTGCCCTGGAACTGGGGATCGATCTTGAGATCATCGAGGTCGACATACGCGGCGGCGACAACCGCAGCGTGGAATTCCTGTCGATGAATCCCAATGCCAAGGTGCCGGTGCTGGCAGACGGCGATTTCGTGATATGGGAATCCCGCGCCATCAATTCCTATCTGGCAAGCAAGAAACCCGAGCGCGGTCTTTATCCTGACGACCCAAAGGCCCGGGCAACGGTGGATCAGTGGCTTTACTGGCAGACAATTCACCTTGGTCCGGCAATGCAAAAGTTGTCGTTCGAGCGGTTCCTGAAAGCGAAGTTCGGCATGGGAGAGGCGGATCAAAGCGTCATAGACGCCGAGTTGAAGAACGTAGATCAGTTCCTAGCAGTGCTGGAATTCGGCCTTGCGGGCAAGGATTGGATCGCGGGCGATCTTAGCGTTGCGGATTTCGCGCTGGCCTCGACATTCATGTACCGTGTGCAGTCTGATATCTCGCTTGACGATCTCCCGAACGTCGCGGCCTGGATCGAACGGCTTGAGGCGCGCGCTTCGTGGAAGGAGGCGTTTGCACCTGTTCGGGCCCTATTTGGCGTTTAGAATCCACGGAAATATCTGCGGGGGCGAGGTATTCGCCCCCGCCCCAAAGAAGGCCATATCGTGCAAATAGGCATATACACATTCGCAGAGTCGGGCGCCGATCAAGCTGGCAGCGTCAGCCCTTCCCAAAGGCTGCGCAATCTGGTTGAGGAAATCGTGCTGGCCGATCAGGTCGGGCTGGATTGGTTCGGCGTTGGCGAACATCACCGCCCCGACTATGCAGTTTCAAATCCTGCTGTAGCGCTGGCAGCGGCGGCTACACAAACCAAAAACATCCGCCTTTCCAGCGCCGTCACTGTGCTGAGTTCCGATGATCCGATCCGCGTCTTCCAACAGTTTTCGACGCTGGACAACCTGACCCAGGGGCGCGCCGAGATCATGGTCGGGCGCGGTGCCTTTGTTGAATCCTTTCCGCTGTTTGGTCATGCGCTGGATGACTACGACGGCCTTTTTGCTGAAAAACTCCAGCTTTTGATGATGGTGAACGAAGCCGAACACATAAGTTGGCCTGGCACAAAACATTTGCCTGCGGTCGATCATCAGGGCGTCTATCCACGTCCCTATCAGGACAAGCTGCCGATCTGGCTGGGTATCGGGGGAACCCCGCAATCGGCGGTGCGGGCCGGCACACTTGGCCTGCCCCTTGCGCTTGGCATAATAGGTGGGGAGCCAGTACGGTTTGCACCCTTGTTCGATCTTTACCGCGCTGCCGCCACCAAGGCGGGGCACGACCCGGCCACCCTCGAAACCTCACTGAATGTGCATGGGTTTGTGGCCGGAACCAATCAAGCCGCCCGCGACATCTACAGTGGCCCGCATAACGAGGTCATGACCCGACTTGGCGCAGAACGCGGATGGCCCCCGGCAACCCGTGAACAGTTTGATACCATGAGCGGCCCCAGCGGCGCGTTGTTCGTGGGCGGACCCGCAGAACTGACCGACAAGATCCTCGCCCATCATGAAATCTTCGGCTTTACTCGGATTACCATTCAGATGGCGATCGGGCGGCTCGATCAAAAATCCCTGATGAACGCGATCGAGATCCTGGGAACCCGCGTTGCACCGGATGTCCGCAAGGCTCTGGGGTCCTAACCATATAAACCAGAAAGGCTGGAAATGTTTGAACTGACGCCCCGCATCGGCCCGCGACCAGAGACTACCGATTGCGCGCCTCACGAGCAGGTAAGCCAAAACCCCGACGCTAGTACCTATCAAAAGCTCAAAGAGCGCGCATTTGATTTTCCCTTTGTCGAGCGTCGCCCCAGCATTATCTCTGTCCCCGGAGCCGAAGCTCTTTGGCTGGCACATGATCATGCCCACGGCTGTCAAGAATCTTTTATGGTGGGAAATGAGTTTGCCCATGTGCATCCGCATTATGACGGCTCCATGCATCTGATGCTGCCAATCGAATGTACGCTTGAACTGTTCGCCAGAGAATGGGGCGAGCCGCACCCGATGGCGGCCACAGGGATGATTCCAGCGACCGCCGTCATGGTGTTTGCGCCGCGCGATGAGTCCGAGATCGAAACAGCATTGCAAATCCTTGCCACGTCATATGATTTCGCACGTGGCAAGCTTGTAACCCCCGCGTCGATCCGGTTGTGAAAATCGCGTATCCCTATTTTTGCGAGTCCTGAGCCAGCAACTTTGGCACGACAGACCCTGGCATCTAGAGGCGTCGGACCAATCGCTGCGCCCAGCCCCATGCAACAGGCGGCAAAACAGACCAATGAAAGCGAAAAGGGTAGAAAGCCGACAAGGCTAGCCGTGAAAGCCGCAGCGCCTGTGCTTTCCAATGCGATGAGCATGAACCGGTGGGCTAATCAAGGTTGCACCTGTAACGCACAATCACCATGCTGCTGGAGATACTTCACATCATCCGGCGTCGCCGTCTCCGGAGACCGCCCAAGCCAGGCCGCAAACCGCTTGCATGCACGCAAG
>JAPKCR010000201.1 GCA_026421135.1 Sulfitobacter sp.
CAGGAAATCAAGGACATAGCCATACAAGAGCCGGTCTACGACATTGGCGAGCGCACCGCCAATCATCAAGCCTGCGCTGACTTTGGCCCAATAGCCCAAAGCATGCCGATAGGCCCAAAACAGAACACCCGCACATATTGCGCAAGCCAATGCGATCAATATCCACCGGCTTGCGTCCGCTCCATCGCCGAAAAGGCCAAAGTTGATGCCACGGTTTTCACCGTACCGGAAATTGATAAGCGGCGGCAGAACATCAATCGTGCGGATGCGGCTTAGCTCCATCGCGTGGATCACGATGTATTTGCTAAACTGATCCAGAATGAAGGCCACAAAGCTAGCCCAGAAAATGATACGCATAATGAGCCTTTTTAGCTTCGCGTTAGAACCTTAATGCCGGAAATGGCGCATCCCGGTAAAGACCATTGCAAGCCCGGCCTCGTCTGCCGCTGCAATCACTTCGTCGTCACGCATCGACCCGCCCGGTTGGATCAGTGCCGTCGCACCGGCCTCGGCTGCAGTGATCAGACCATCAGCAAAGGGAAAGAACGCATCAGACGCCACGACAGACCCTTGGGTCAATGGCGCGGGCAGGCCCATGACCTCGGCCATGTCTTGCGCCTTACGGGCCGCGATACGGGTGCTATCGACGCGGCTCATTTGGCCGGCCCCAACGCCTACGGTTGCACCGTCTTTGACGTAGATGATTGCGTTGGATTTCACGTGCTTGGCGACAGTCCACGCGAACATCATATCTGCAAGTTCCTGATCCGACGGCTGGCGCTTGGTCACCACCTTGAGGTCGTCCATCGTGATCCGGCCCACGTCTTTGTCCTGCACCAGATAGCCGCCAGAAACTTGGCGAAACGCCAGCGCTGCCACGGACGGATCAGCCAGACCGTTGGTCGTCAGCAGGCGCAGGTTCTTTTTCTTGGCAAATATCGCTTTGGCGTCTTCGGTCGCACCGGGGGCGATCACGACTTCGGTAAAGATTTCGCTGATAGCTTCGGCTGTTTCACCGTCCAATGTCTGGTTCAATGCAATGATGCCGCCAAAGGCCGACGTCCGGTCGCAGTCAAACGCACGGGAATAGGCATCGACCATCGACGTACCACGTGCCACGCCGCAAGGGTTTGCGTGCTTTATGATCGCGCAAGCGGGCCCTTGTGACGGGTCAAATTCGCTGACCAGTTCATAGGCTGCATCAGTATCGTTGATGTTATTGTAGGACAGTTCCTTGCCCTGATGCTGGGTCGCAGTGGCAACGCCAGGGCGGTTTGAGCCGTCTGTGTAAAATGCTGCCGATTGATGCGGATTTTCGCCATAACGCAGGGTCTGCGCCAATGTGCCGCCAACAGTACGACGTCGCGGCGTGCCGCCAACCTGTGCTGCCATCCACGTGCTGACGGCTGTGTCATAAGCAGCTGTGCGTGCATAAGCTGTTTGGGCCAAACGCTGGCGCAAGGAATAGGACGTCTGACCGTTATTTTCCCGTAGTTCCTTGATCACCACGGAGTAGTCTTCGACATCGACGATCACGTTTACAAAACCGTGGTTCTTCGCAGCAGAGCGGATCATCGCAGGGCCACCGATGTCGATGTTCTCGATCACTTCGGCGTAATCGGCACCTTTGGCAACTGTTTCCTCGAACGGGTACAGATTGACGACCACCAGATCGATAGCGTTGATGCCGTGCTTATCCATTGCCGCGACATGTTCATCATTGTCCCGCAGCGCCAGCAATCCACCGTGCACGACCGGGTGCAGGGTCTTGACCCGACCATCCATCATTTCAGGAAATCCCGTCACTTCGGACACGTCTTTCACGGCAAGCCCGGCATCGCGTAATGCCTTGGCGGTGCCGCCAGTGCTCAGCAATTCGACCCCGTGGGATGCCAACGCCTGACCAAGTTCGACCAAACCGGTCTTGTCAGAAACAGAAAGAAGCGCGCGGGAGACGGGGTGAAGATCGGGCATAATGGGGTTCCTTGGGTCAGTCTTGGTCATCATACGGATCGTCAAAAGACAGATCCCGCACGCCAATCGCAGTTTCCTGCGCTTTGGACAAGGACCACCTGACCCGCGTGGCATCGGTTGTGGCGCGTCCAGCGAGCAGAATTTGCAATGATGCGCGTGGCCTTAAACGATTGCGCTCAAGGTAAACACTTGGTTCCAAAGATAATTTATGGATGCCATCATGACGGAATACCCAAATCTCTCCGCTTTTTTGTGCCATCGAAATTGCGGCTCCGCCCAGATCAAGTGTCGCATCAACATCAGGGTGCAGATGGAATCGGATCTCGAACGGGATGCCCCTAAGCTTTACGGCGTCCATTTCACGGTCAAATTGGCGCCTTTCGGCATCTTCAATTGCCAGCAGCATATCTTCGCCCGCGACAGCGCGCCCGTCAAAGGTCAATTCAATTGTGCGGGCGTGGGTCAACCCGAACCCCGCAACATAGCCGTTGTGCGCCCCCTCGAATTTGGTCCCGTCGCTGACGGCACCAATTTCAACCGGAACAAAGGTCGGACCATCGATCAAAGCTTCTTGGCCGGTATGACGGTCCGCCTCGGCTAAACGCGCGCTTGAATACCCACCAAGCGACAAACCTGAGTGGGACGGCGTCGCACGCCCAGCCCTGCGCCATTCTGGCCCAAATGACGCGCCTGAACCGCAGTTAACTATCAATGGCCTGCGCCCTGATGTCAGCTCAAATGCAAGGGTCGAGGCATGGGCATTCAACGACTCTGCCCCGTCCGGTGGCGCACTTGCGTCGATAATCACGCTGGTCCGCCCCGCCGACAGCCGCGCGTATCCCATCGAGAGCCCATCGGGTTGACGCGTTTTGATCTTGGCCGTCGACAACGCGTGGTCCAGCCACCCCTCGGCCCCGCGCCCGCCACCATGAAATCGTGCCAAACCGCCATCTGAATGACGCAAGGTGCGCAGCGTTGGCGCAATACGTTCTATTGCGGCCATATGCGCCTTGGGCGTGCCACGCCCAGCATCGCTTAGCGCGGCGGCGGCCCAAGTTAGCAGAGTAAACACCTGCAGCAGCTCTTCGGGGTTGCGCGTTGGCAAACCGCCCTGCTCATCAATCTGGGTAGCGCATTCGCGCGCCAATGCCTTGACCGCTGGGTCCGCCAGAGTTTCCAGCCCTTCGAGGGAAAGGCCTGCATAGATCAATCCAGTCAACGCCTCAAAACGGGGCAACCCCGGGGCGGCTGCGTGCCACCGGCGGGATAGAAAGTAAGTCTGACTAACCAAGGACCGATAAAAGGCATCGCTTTGGTCTTGCTCGGTACCACGCAAGACGAACAAAGCATGGTTGATCCATCGGATCACACGCCTCCCCGTCAGATCAGGGGTCCAGCCGATCCCGCGGCCCTTGCCGAACTGATCTATCCAGCCCCAAAGCCATCCTTGTGCTGTTTCGCGCGCTTTCAGGTCACCGACAGCGGCCAGATCGTCCATCCAAGCGAAGCCGTGCAATTCTTGTGTGAATTCCTGATCCGGCGATGCAACATCCCACAGGGTTTCAGCGTCCTGTGCCTCGATCAATGTGCCTGAAAACAGCAAATTGCCTGCAATCAGCTGCCTGCCACGCGCAAATGATCCGATCGTGCGCGGCTCGGGTGATGACACGAACCCTTTTGCATAAGCACGGGTCTTGGTGGCCGCGCGCGCGTGCCAATGGTTCAAGAAACGCGTCTTTCGCGCGTGAAAACTGGTACTGATCATGCTGCTGCCCTTGTACGCTCTGGTGGCGTTTGGAAAACTATACGCTCAGATTGCCCCCAAGTCACCGCATTTTGACCGACAGTTTTTGCCGCTCATCAGTTTCAGGTGAAACTTTCAGCCCGCCTTGCGCAAACAAGCAATATAAAACCCGTCCATTCCGCCACGGTCTGCCCAATAATCCGGCCGTAATCGCAGCCCACCTTCGGAGCTGATCCATGCCGGATCAATACCTTCAACATCTAGGGCTGTGCGATCGACGGACATATCCGAGTGCCGCTCTAGCGCTTCGTCAACCTGCACTTCGCCCTCGTCAGGCAGGAGCGAGCATGTGCAAAACACCAAACGCCCGCCGGGGTTCAACAAAGACCACGCGTGATCGATCATCTCTGCCTGCAACTCGATCAGTTCGCCGAATTCGGATCCGTCTTTGGCATGAGGCAAGTCCGGATGACGGCGAATCGTTCCGGTTGCCGAACAAGGCGCATCCAGCAGGATCGCGTCGAACTGGCCTTCAAACCTGCGCGCATCAACCACAACGACCTTTGCCGGCAGATGAACCCGCGCAAGGTTTTCACGAACGCGCTGCATTCGTGGCTTTGAGCTGTCGACTGCCGTGACCTGCGCCCCTGCTGCGGCCAATTGCATTGTTTTGCCCCCGGGTGCCGCACATAAGTCCAATACCGCCTCGCCTTTTTGGGGGGCCAGTATTTTGACAGGCAATGCAGCGGCGGCATCCTGTACCCACCAATCTCCTTCGGCAAATCCGGGCATTGTTGTCACCTGCCCCGCGTCCTTGACGCGCACTGACCCGGTCGGCAAGACCACACCGCCAACAGCCTCTGCCAAGGCTGCGGGGTCTTTCTTGGCCGTCAAATCAAGCGGAGCACCGGCGAAATGGGCGGCTTCAATTCCTGTTATTGCTTCCGGACCCCAGGCTTCGGTCAGTGGACCGCGCAGCCATTTTGGTAAACGGGGGGATCGCAGCGCGTCCCATGCCTCGGGTCCTTCGGTTGCGATTTTGCGCAGAACAGCGTTGGTCAGACCCTTGAGGTGACCCAGTTTATTATGGCTCGCGACCAGTTCAACCATCGCATTTACAACGCCATGCGCCGCACCGCCCTGACAAAGCTCAACAGTCCCGACCCGCAATGCGTTGCGCACCGTAAGCGGCGGATACTTCGATAGGTGCTTTTGCAAAAGCCGATCCGCGCGTTCCATCCCGCGCAGCGTATCAAGGGCCAGACGTTGGGCGCGGGCACGATCATCAGGGGGCAGCTTGTCGAGGGCACCCGAAGCCAAAAGTTCGGACATCAGGCTTTCTTCCCCCAGAATCATATCGAGAAGATAAACCGCACTTCTGCGGGCCTGAACGCCGGTATCTGACATGCGAAATGCTTTCTTGCTTGGATCGCTCGGGTTGTCTGAGCGCATGTACGGCGTATATCAAGGGGACCGTAGCCTCAAGAGGATGAGATGATGACAGAAGCAGGCCCAAAACCGATGCCACGCCCACCCCATGATCCCCAGCCTATGCCGGAACCGGGCCCCGATTTGCCACCGGAGCCAGCACCGGGGCCCCACCCGATGATCGCCCAAGACCTGCCCCCGGCTGCCCAGCGCGCTTTGGCAGAAGCCGCCGAGCGGCGGAAAAAGTCACAAGAAATGGAATTGCCACCCGAACTCGGCGGCAGAGACGGGCCAGAGCCTGTACGCTATGGCGATTGGGAAAAGAAAGGAATTGCAGTCGATTTTTGATTAACCGCATTTTGATGTGGCCGAATTCTTCCAAA
>JAPKCR010000202.1 GCA_026421135.1 Sulfitobacter sp.
TCAACCATTTGAAATCAAAAAAGTTTACTGACCCTGCCCCCTCCAAACCAGAAACCTTTAGCGAATTCAGCAATGTAACAGGCAAACCTCACGCGTTCACAAGAAACGATGAAACCGACCCTTCCGTAACTGTTATGACGGCTTGGGTGACTCAACTGTCTGGAGGCGAAGATGGTCCATTACCGCTGCGCGCACGGACTGATCCCCGCGTTCGCGCGCTTCGTAAATTACAGCGCGAACATCATTCAGGTTGGACCGCCGCAGCAAGCTTTTGACAGGGCCGATAGACGCCGGTCGCATTGACAGCGTTGTGATCCCAATCGCAGCAAAACAAAGCGCCTCAACAGGGCGACCTGCGTCTTCTCCGCAGAATGACAGCGGCGTGCCGGTTTCGCGACACCGCGCGACGATGCCTTCAAGGAACGTTAGAAAGCTAACATTCAACGTATCATACCGCCGACGAACCAATTCATTTTCACGGTCCGCCGCAAAAAAGAACTGCTTCAAGTCGTTGCCGCCAATGGACAAAAACTCGACCTCTTCGAAAAACTTCTTGGGCGCGAATGCCAATGAAGGTGTCTCCAGCATCGCGCCAACTTCAAGGTGCGACGGCAGTTTGTGGCCCAGACGCGCTTCGCGAGCCAATGTCTTGTCCATCTCGGCACGGGCAGCACGGTATTCTTCGAATTGCGCCACAAAGGGGAACATCACCGACAACGGCCGGCCGTTCGCCGCACGGATCAACGCCTGCAACTGCATCCGCATGATACCGGGTTTATCCAACCCCACACGTATGGCACGCCACCCCAACGCCGGGTTCGGCTCATCATTGGGTTTCATATAGGGCAGTACTTTGTCAGACCCGATATCAAGTGTGCGAAACACGACACGCTTGCCGTTCGCCGCATCTAACACACGGTTATAAAGCGCTGATAACTCTGATCTTCTTGGCATCTTGCTGCGCACAAGAAACTGCAGCTCGGTCCGGAACAAGCCAACTCCTTCGGCACCTGACCCGTCCAACGATGGCAGGTCCGCCATAAGGCCCGCGTTCATATGCAACCCAACGACAGTACCGCAAAGCGTTTCAGCCGGTTTGTCGCGGATCGAGGCATAGCGCTCTTGCGCCTCGGCCTGCATCGCGATTTTATCCCGAAACGCGGATGCCACGTTTTCATCCGGACGCAGATGCACGATGCCTTGTTCGCCATCCACCATGATCCGGTCGCCATTCAGTGCATCGTTGGTGATATGCTCGGCATGCACGATCAACGGAATGGCAAGGGCACGCGCAACGATTGCCGCGTGGCTACCAACTGACCCGCCCTCAAGAACGATACCGCGCAATGAGCGGCCATATTCCAGCAGTTCGGCGGGCCCAATGTTGCGTGCGACCAAGATCGGGTTCACTGGCATTTCAGCGCCCGTGTCAGCCCCTTGGCCCGTCAAAATACGCAGCAGCCTGTTGCTCAGGTCATCCAGATCCGCCAGGCGTTCGCGAAGATACGCATCGCTCGCTTGCCCCATGCGTGTCCGCGCCAAGGATTGCTCTTTTTCGACAGCGGCCTCGGCAGACAAGCCACGGCTGATGTCCTCTTCCATCCGACGCATCCAGCCTTTGGAATTTGCAAACATCCGGTAGGCTTCAAGCACCTGCCGCTGGTCCTTGTCGCCGCCCGCCATCGCCATCATCTGATCAACGCTTACCCGCAGCTGATCAACAGCTTCATTCAGGCGTTCTGTTTCGCGGACCGGGTCATCTGCAATGGGGTTTGTAACGACAACACGCGGCTCGTGCAGCCAGACATGGCCATCTGCAACGCCTTCTTGACCAACCGTGCCGCGCACAAGAACCGGCTGACTGTGACGGGCAGACATCGCAGCCCCTTCACCGACAAACGCGCCCAGTTCGGTCATTTCGGCCAGAACCATGGCGACAACCTCAAGGGCATACTCCTCGTCTGCGGAAAATACGCGTGCCGCCCTGGATTGGACAACCAGAACGCCAAGCATTTCGCCAACGCGCTGAACCGGAATACCTAGAAAGCTCGAGTAAATTTCTTCGCCCGTTTCCGGCATGAACCGGAATCCGGGTGCCTGCGGGGCATTGGGAGTATTCACGATCTGCTTGCGCTTCGCCACGCGCCCTACCAGACCTTCGCCCAGCTTCATCCGCGTTTCATGTACCGCGTCGGCCTTCAGACCTTCTGTGGCACACAGCTCAAGCGTGTCCTGATCGCGAAACAGATAGATCGAACACACTTCGCATCCCATAGACGTCGCAATAAGATGGGTAATCTTGTCCAGCCGCGCTTGGCCTGCGTCATCGCCTGCCATTGCATCGCGCAACCGCCCAAGCAACTTGCGACTTTCTGTTTCAAACCCGTCGGCCATGGTAATTTTCTCCTCCGCAAGGCAAGCTTAGATCACAAGCCCCTCGGAAATGAAACGCCTGTTGTCACAAACGCTTATCCTTCAGCGCGTGTGCCGCGAAAAGACACACCAGCCAAAAGTCTGCAAATATTTCGCCCCCGATCAAGGGGATGCATGCGTTTTATGCAGCTTTGTCCAGCTCGAACGCATCGTGCAGCGCCTGAACGGCCAGTTCCATGTATTTGCGGTCAATCAGAACCGAAATTTTGATCTCGGACGTTGTGATAACCTTGATATTGATGCCCTCGTTAGACAGCACCTTAAACATCTTGGCCGCGACGCCTGTGTGGCTGCGCATGCCGATGCCAACGACCGAAACCTTGGCTACATCCGTATCGGCGATCAAGTCGTGAAAATTGATGATTCCGGATTGCTTGGCATCGTCCATTGCTTTCTCAGCGCGCTTTGTCTGATCAACGGGGCAAGACCATGTCATATCAGTACGACCTTCCTCCGAGATGTTCTGAACGATCATGTCAACGTTCACCCCACCATCGCTGAGGGCCGTAAAAATCGCCGCTGCGATGCCCGGACGGTCCGCCACGGACACAAGAGTCATCTTGGCTTCGTCACGCGAAAACGCGATCCCCGATACAACATTACTTTCCATAATTTCCTCCTCAGCGCAGACCAGCGTTCCAGCTTCGTCCGATTGTTCCTCAAAACTGCTTAGCACGCGCAACTTGACCTTATAGCGCATTGCCAATTCGACCGACCGGGTTTGCAACACCTTCGCCCCAAGCGATGCAAGCTCCAGCATTTCTTCAAATGCGATCTTGTCAAGTTTGCGCGCCTTGGCGCTGACACGCGGGTCAGTGGTATAAACCCCGTCCACATCAGTATAAATATCACAACGCTCGGCCTCGAACGCCGCAGCAAAGGCAACAGCCGTTGTGTCAGACCCACCGCGCCCCAGCGTGGTGATCCGTCCTTCGGGGCTGACACCCTGAAAACCGGCAACCACCGCGACCTTCATACCTTCGCCGAACTTTGCCATGATGTTGGCGGGTGGGATATCTTCGATGCGGGCCGACGAATGCGCCGAGGTCGTCTTGACCGGCACCTGCCACCCTTGCCAACTGCGCGCAGGAATTTCCATCTCTTGCAACGTGAGGGCCATCAACCCTGCAGTGACATTCTCGCCGCTCGAAACCACCGCGTCATACTCGCGGGCATCATACAACGGCGACGTCTCGTTCACCCAGCCGACCAGCTCATTCGTCTTGCCGGACATGGCCGATACGATCACGATCACATCATAACCTTTGGACACCTCGACCCCCACGCGCTTGGCGGCGCGGCGGATACGGTCCAATGTGGCAACTGATGTGCCACCAAATTTCATCACCAGAACAGGCATAGGTCCCCCGTTGCAAAACTCCGGCGCGGTTTACGCGCAAGCGCCTGCCTTAGCAAGCCCACGCAGCCCCATCCTTCTCTGGCTTGATAATATCTTGGGGTGTCTGGCAGTGCCCCGACGCTGTGCCAGACGATCCGAACCGCCAAGTTCGGCTAAAACGGATGCGCACGCCCATCCCATGTCTCAAAACAGCCGGTGGTCTCGATGGACAAGGCCTCGAACCGCTGCGCAAGGCCGGTCACCGCCTCATCCACTGTGATCGCCGCCGAATTGCCGCCCATGTCCGTTTGAACCCAACCGGGGTGATAAATCCCCACAGCGATCCCCTCGGCTTTTAGGTCCGTCGCGATGTTGCGGCCCAAATTCAACACCGCCGCTTTCGACGCGCGATAGATATAGCTGCCGCCGGGGGCCAATTCCGAGGAAGCCATTTGGGAAGAAATAATCGCGATCTTGGGTGAATTGGCACGCCGAAGATGCGGCAGCATCGCTTGAATTGTCAGGAAGACCCCCGTCACATTGGTCGCGAAACTGTGTGCCCAAATATCCGCGCCATATCCGTCATCAAACTTGTCGCCTTTGTCCAGATACACCCCGGCATTGCAAACCAGCAGGTCAAGCGCACGATCACCCAGCTTTTCCGCCATGGCGGTGTGATCTTCGGGATGTGTTACATCCAGCTGAATGTCTGCCATCGCCGAGCGTCCGGTACCAAACACCACTTCGCCCTTGGCCTTGTATAGCGCCGCCAGCCCCGCGCCGATACCGCGGCTCGCACCCGTAATCAGAACTGTCATGTTTCGGTTTCCTTTTGCCGCGCAACTGTCGCCCTGACGGGCCAGTCTATTGCGTTGATCTTTTTGGGCGAAAGGGCAGCGGCATCAATTGCACGCCTTCCTCGGCCAGCTCTCTGGCCTGATCCAGCCGTGCTTCGCCATAAATAGACCGCTCAGGCTTTTCGCCTGAATGCATCGCGCGGGCTTCTTTGACGAAGTCAGCACCGACATAATCCGACGATGCCTCAACTTTCTTGCGCAAAGCACTGATGGCTATTTCGATCTCGCTTTTAGGTTCCGAAAGCACCGGAACCGGCGCGTCGCCTGTCGCCTTTGGCTCTGCAACAACAGCTGCTTTTCCGGTGGAAACTCGCGGTGCCATCATGCTTTTTGTGACCTCGAATGATCCGCAAATTGCGCAACTGATATGTCCTGCCTGCGCCAGCGCATCAAATGCGGCTGCCGATTTGAACCAGCTATCAAAGCGGTGGTCCTGGTCACATTTTAAGGTAAATTGGATCATCTTACCCTCAGCTTGCCCTTTTCGGTCAGCGTAAACAATCAACTCTTATATAAAAAATGGTGCGTTTGCCCGCTGATTCAAGCATCAGGCGGGTCGGAGCGCGGGTCAAAATCCCGGATTATCCGCCGCAACTCAGGCTCTCTTACCATTTTCATCGCCTTTTTACGCGACACCCATTTGCGCCGCCGCTGTCCGGATTCAGGGTATTTTTTGGCCTTTGCCTTTACCTCAACCGGATACAACAATGCGAGGACGGGTAATACTGAATCCTCACCCATTTCTTTTGCATAGGAATAGACCCCCAGGCAGCCCCCTGTCACACGTCCACGCACGCCCGCTTCTTCCCAGGCTTCTTGCAAGGCCGCAGCTTCGGGTGTCTTGGCGTGCATCGGCCAGCCTTTGGGCATGATCCAGCGTTTCGAC
>JAPKCR010000821.1 GCA_026421135.1 Sulfitobacter sp.
GGAAGGTGTCGCGATAGCTGGCAATCGTGTTTGGACTGGCCTGCATCTGGGTCAACAGCCGCTCGGTGAAGAACCGCTGCACAAAGACGGGCAATGGATAGGTTGCGATCATGATGCGTCCTCCAAAACCCGCCGTTCGGCCCGCGCCGCGGCTAACTGCATCAGCTCGGGCACGGCCTCGATGTACCAGAACGTGTGCTTGGGCTCGGAATGGCCGAGATAGGTGCTGAGCTTGTACATTTCAGTTTCGATGTCCCGGCCATCCCGGAACCAGTCCAGGATGGTGTGAACGGCAAATGTGTGCCGCAAATCATGGATGCGTGGCCCATGTCCGTGGCGGTTGAAGGCTTGTGGTGACCGAAGGCCGATGTTTCTGCTGACCTGCGCGAAGTTGTAGCGTGCCCCGCAATCTCCCGCCGGTTCGCCATCCTCTTTGATGAAGAACCGGGATGATTGCTGCGGAACCAGACGATCCCGCAGCTCGGCATATCGAACAAGCCAATGAGCGGTATCCTCGTTGACGGGAAGCTGTCGATCCTTGCCATTCTTGGTGTTTCTGAGCGTTAGGATAGCGCGTTCCAGATCGACGTCATGCTGATCCAAAGACAAAGCTTCGTTCACGCGCATCCCCGTCACCGCGATCAAGCCGAACAGGGTCTGCCACAATGCGGCACGGAGGCCATAAGGTGACGGCAGTCGACCGGCTTCAACGACAAGATCCGCGATCTGACTGGGCGCATAGATGTAGGGGACACGCCTTCGGTATCGGCCTGTGACAAGCTGGCTGGACGGGACCTCGGTCCGATTGTCGTGCTCCGCAAGCCAAAAGGCGAACCGGCGCACCATACCAAGGCGATGAGACCAAGTGTTGTTGTCCGCGCTGCCGTAGTTTGCCTTCCAATCGAGGAACAAGGGCGTCGAGATCCGATTGAACCCGTTTTCACCGGCATAAGTCGTGAACTTGCGCAGGACCCGTTCCTCAAAGGAGAGGTCAAACCCCATCGAACGCCGAAGGGCCAGATATTCATCAAGTCGTTGGGACAGCGTCTTCATTGGGCGTCTCCCGAAGTTGGCCAGGGGCGCGAGATCGAGCGCAGGGCAGCCACATCGTATTGCGCATAGATGGTTGTGGTCATTGCAGATCGGTGACGCAGCACGTCCCCGATCTCAGCAAGCGAAGCACCCTTTCGCAGCATGTCGGTGGCCAGGCTGTGCCGCAGAATGTGGGTGCCTATATAGGCTTGTGGCGGGCTAATGCCGGTCGCGTCATAGGCGTCTCGCAATATCCATCGCAGGATTTGCGCGTCCTTGAACCTCTTGAAGGGCGGTTTCACCGACACGAACAGCGCGCGGTCCGGGCCCCGGCGCTCATTCTTGATGTAATCGACAATCGCCTCACCAACCTCCGCCGACATCGGCATCCGATCGTGCAACTGCCTCTTGCCGCGGATCAGGATTTCTCCAGCGCGCCAGTCGATGTCATCCAGTTCGATCGCTGTCACTTCCGGCGCACGAAGACCGAGACGGGCGATCAGCATCAGCATTGCATAGTTGCGCCGACCCGTTTTCTGGTGGTCGCGCACCACCTCAATGAGCCGGTTGACCTGTTCCGGCTCCAGATACCTCGGGATGCC
>JAPKCR010000203.1 GCA_026421135.1 Sulfitobacter sp.
GCAGACCCTGCAGGTTTTCGCACTCACCTATTTTATAGGTATATTCGGTTTCCCCTTAATTGC
Source organism: Sulfitobacter sp. (assembly GCA_026421135.1). Lineage (GTDB taxonomy): Bacteria > Pseudomonadota > Alphaproteobacteria > Rhodobacterales > Rhodobacteraceae > Sulfitobacter. The sequence goes on from JAPKCR010000203.1 coordinate 64, forward strand.
GGGTTGGATGATCGTGGAAGTCGGAACGCTATCGCTTCTGGGCTTTGTTGCAGTGCTTGCCGTGATCGAAGCAACACTTGCGCTAAGGCGGTCAGCGGTCTGAAACCCTCACTTCTTCAACCGTAATTGTTGGCTGAAGAGTGTCGGCTTGGTCCGCATAGCTGCCATCTGTCAGGCCAAATTTCTGCACTTTGCGTCAATGGCCGCTTTCGGAAAGCCGCACTGCGGCGCGACGACTCTGTGCGAACGGCGGCTTTGGGCCGTAAGTAACGGCGCGTGCGTCGCTTAGGTTCGGTGATGCAGCAGAGCGGAGAGCGTAAGGGGTCAGCCGCACCGCGAATGTCCTCAGTAGGCCATGCTGATTGCAATCTAGATGGGCTTGGAATTTTTCAATGTGTTGCGAAAGGCCAACTCAATGAACTAGCAGCCAGCTGCTTTCGTAATGCTTCCGCTAACAAAAACACCATACAGTACCAAAAAATAAAAACCCTCTAAGTCATTGACCTAGAGGATTTATATTGGCTCCGACGGTAGGGATCGAACCTACGACCAATTGATTAACAGTCAACTGCTCTACCGCTGAGCTACGTCGGAACGGTCTGGGCGATATAGCAGTGGTGTTTTGTGCCGTCCAGTGGGTTTCGGCAGTTTTTTCAGCTTTTTCCAAATTGATTTCATATCAACTGAAATTTGGCCTCTGCAGATAGGTCACCGATGGGTCCAACACGGTTTTTCCCGGTAAGATCAACGAGATGGGCAAGGACATTGCGAGAAGCGGCACCAAGCAGGGCATGGGGCGTATCGGAATAAATCTGCGCGGCAAGACTAGGGGCCGTCGCTGGGCCAGATGCGAGTGCAGCCAGAATATCAGCCTCTCGTGACAGCCGGTGGGCCACCAGCCACGCCAGCCGGTCGCGGGGGGTGTCAATTGCGGCCCCGTGTCCGGGATAGAAAACCCGCCAGTTTTGATTGTTCAGCCGTTCACAGGACGCCATGAAATCGGTCAGATCGCCGTCAGGTGGCGACACGAGCGAGCTGGCCCAGCCCATGACGTGATCGGCGGTAAAGCACGCGTCGTTCCAACCCAGGCTGATGTGATTGCCAATGTGACCAGGCGTGTGGATCACATCCAGCGTCCATGTATCGCCTTCAATAGGGGCACCGTCAGCCACTGTCTGATCGGCGCGAAAATCTTTGTCGATGCCTTCGCCTCCGCCGATTTGCGCGCCCTTGGCCAGCTCGGCCATTGCCGCAGACCGTCCTGCTGTTGCGTCGCCAAAGGCGATGATCGGGGCGCCACTGGCGTGGGATAGATCGCGCGCAAGCGGGGAATGATCCAGATGCGTGTGGGTGACGATGATGTGACTGATGTGTTGGCCCGTCTCAACGGCTGCCAAAATCGCAGCCAAATGGCGAGGTGACGCAGGGCCGGGGTCGATCACAGCTAGACCGCGTCTGCCCACAAGATAAGTGTTTGTCCCGCGGTACGTCATCGGCGACGGGTTATCTGCCACAATCCGGCGCAAATCGGGTTCTAAAATCTGGGCTACGCCTACGGGCGGATCAAAGTCATCGGGGGGCAGCATGGTTTGGCCTTTCGCAGGGGGAGGGGGCTGGCTAAGGTCTACAACATGTTCTTTAGTTGGCTCAAACGATATATGCCGCGTGGCATCTATGGGCGTGCTGCCCTGATCCTGCTTTTGCCGGTTGTGATTTTGCAGCTGGTTGTGACCGTGATATTTGCGCAGCGCAATTACGAAGGCGTGACGACCCAGATGACCACCACCGTTTTGCGCGAGGTGGCGCTGGTTTTGAACGTTGCAGCCGAAGCCCCGTCAGCAGAAGCGATTGCCCCGTTAGTCAGGCAGCGGCTGTCCCCTTTGATGATGCAGGTAGCACCGGTTATGCCGGATGACCTTAAGACCCAGAATGAACTATCATGGTACGACTATTCAGGTCGCGTCATGATCCAGCTGTTTCAGGACCGACTGAAGGGGTTTCAAACGCTTGATCTTACCGAACCGAGCCTCGTGCATTTGGTGACGGACACAGATAATGGGCCGATCCGGATCAGCTTTGACCGAAGGCGCATTTCAGCGTCCAACCCGCATCAACTGTTCGTTTACACCTTTACCTTCGGCTTTCTTATGACGTTGATTTCATTCATTTATCTGCGCAATCAGTTGCGGCCGATCAAACGTTTGGCCCGCGCTGCCGAGGCGTTCGGACGTGGGCGTCACGTTCCCTATTCCCCTGCCGGCGCGGTTGAACTGCGGGCGGCGGGCAGCGCATTTTTGGACATGCGGACACGAATTGAACGGCACATCGAACAGCGCACCCTGATGCTGTCCGGCGTCAGCCACGACCTGCGCACTCCATTGACAAGAATGCGACTTGGCTTGTCCATGTTGGACGACGAAGAAGCGGGTCCCTTGTTACAGGACGTCGACGACATGCAACGGATGTTGGACGAATTTTTGAATTTTGCCAAAGGGGCAGCAGAGGGCGAGTTTGAAAAGCTGGACCCACATGTGTTGTTAAAAGATGCCGTCGCAAAGGCGCAACAGGCAGGGCGCAACGTGACCTTACTGCCGCGCGAAGGGGATGGGGCAGGCACGATACGCCTGCGTAAGGTGGCAATTTTGCGGGCAGTGGATAACCTGATCTCGAACGCGGTGCGCTATGGGACCAAAGCCGAGGTTTCCGTATTGCTAACCGAGAAAACCTTGCGCATCAGGGTGGAAGACGACGGCCCCGGCATCCCTGAAGAGCGCAGGCAAGAGGCCGTGCGCCCGTTTTCTCGGCTGGATCCCGCACGTAACCAGAACAAGGGCGGGAGCGTGGGGCTAGGTCTAGCGATTACCACCGACATTGCCCGTGCTCATGGCGGTGTCTTGCGCTTGGGGGTTTCCGACCGTCTAGGCGGTTTACGCGCGGATATTGTGATCGCACGGTAGTCTGCAAGCGCCGAAGGAAATCACCCGGTGGCCAGCTTGAGGTGAGATGCCCCGACGGCAAAGTGCATTTTCAGCAGACAACGGGATTCGCGTAAGGGTAGTAAAAGCATTATTCAAGACCTTTGCTCTTGGCGCTTTCCTGCATTGGCACTCATACACTCCATATATCGCTTATTAAGTTAAGCGCAGTGGTTTCGCAGAATTGTTTAAAAACAACGGGGTATAAGCCGCTTATGCGCCTGAATTTTGAGGCCATAAAAATGCCCGCATTGCGCCCGCAATTTGTCCAGAGCCTCCTAAACAGTGAAGGTCAAGGACTGATACCCAAACGGAATTCGCAATTTGCGGGGGAATTATTTGGGTGGGTGCCGCCGGAGGGCTTTTTAAGTTGATCAACAGGTTCAAAGATTTTGTCGCGTCTAAGGCGTTTAATTTGCTGGCCGTCCTTGTCTTGGGCAGCGTGGCGGGGATTGGATATTCCATCATCAAACTGGACCGTGACAATCACCTGTCCACGGTGAAGCGCGATGTCGAACAAGGACTTTATGCGGCGACTGAACAAATCCAGCTTCGCTTTTTCGAAGCGATTCTGGTCGGCAAAAACATCGAAAACATTCTGACCAACTCGGGCGGGATCGTTGAAACGCAAATCGCACGGGTTGTCAGCGAGTTTCAAAGGCATAATCCAGCAGTCATTGCTGTCGCCCTCGCTCCTGGGTTGGAGGTCACCCACAGCTTTCCCCAGACCGACAATCGAAAATCGATCGGTATGAAGTATTGGCAAGTACCCGGACAGATGGCCAGCGTCGCGCAGGCATATCGCAGCCAAAGCGCTGTGGTGGATGGCCCTGTTTCGCTGGTCCAAGGGGGGGTGGGGTACATCCTACGCTACCCTGTGTTTTTGCCGAGCGCCGATCTGAATTTCACCCAATTTTGGGGGATAATTTCGATTGTATTCAAGGCCGACAGCCTGCTGAATGCAGACCGGCATGATTTCGGCGATGAAGAAAAATACGTGTTTAGCCTGAATGAACTTCACTCATCGGGGATATCTGCGACCTCGGCTGCAACCATGGACGTGGCCCCTCGGTTTCAGGCTGTCATTACAGAATTTAGTATGCTTGATAGTAAATGGCAGGCCACGGCAAGGCCAGTCGGAGGCTGGCCCACCTATTCCCCCGAAAGTCGCTATTTGGTAGGGTTTGCTCTGTTCTCGGCTTTGGTTCTTTTGGTTGTTCTCAGGGCTTACCGCAGGCTTGCCATCAAGAAGGAAAACGCCCACGCCCTGTTGGCTGAAGCCGTTGGCTGTATCAACGAAGGGTTCATTGCGTTCGACGATAAGGAACGGCTGATGATTGTTAACCAGAAATATCTGGATTATCACGTTGAAATTGCAGACCGCATCGTCCCCGGCGTGACGATGAGGGAACTTCTGAGGCTTGGTGTTCCAAAGCAAGTAGGTTCTAGCAATTACAAAGAAAGAAATGCGTGGATTGAGAGCCGTCTAAAGGCATTCCGCAACCCCGGTGAGTCCTTCCTGCAGTATATTGGCTCCGACCGTTGGCTCAAGGTCACCGAGTCTAAGACGCCGCACGGCTATACCGTGGGCATCTGGACTGATGTCACCGCCGAAAAGTGCGCTCAAGAAGCTGCCGAGGCGGCAGATCGCGAAAAGACCGATTTCTTGAACAACGTGTCGCATGAGCTGCGCACACCGCTAACGGTCATTTTTGGTCGCGCGACGTTTTTGCGAAACAGTGACAAACTACCTCAGTCAAAGAGGCTTTTGAACGCGATCACGGCAAAAGACACGCCGCACGAGGAACTAACTAGCGCAGTCACAAACTATCAGAACTTCGTTTCAGATCAGGGGGCCGGAATTGCGGACTCGGCCCAGCACATGATCCGTCTGGTCGAAGACTTGTTGGACTGGACAAAGGTCGCCCGCGGCAAACTGGAACTAGACAAGTCGCTGATACAGTTGGATGAACTTTCCAGTTCTGTCATCAAAGATTTGCAACCAAATGCCAATGCCAAAGGCTTGGAGTTAACCTATTCTGGCGATCCAACGGCCGAAACCATGGCGGACAAGGTGAGGTTGAAACAGATTTTGTATAACCTGATCAACAACGCGATCAAGTTTACGGACGCCGGAAGCATCCATCTGTCGATGGAGAGAGTGGGCGACCAGATCGTGTTTGGTGTGACAGACACCGGCCACGGCATTTCAGAGGAAAATCAAGAGCGCGTGTTCCAGCGTTTCCAACAGGTGGATGGATCAATGTCGCGTCAAAGCGGTGGTCTTGGTCTTGGGCTTGCGATATCGGAACAACTTGCGGCGCTGCATGGCGGGACACTGTCTTTGGTCAGCACCTTGGGCCAGGGAAGCACCTTTAGCCTAAGGCTGCCGAACACTGAAACAACAATCACGCTTGAAAAGGTTGCATAGGTCGATTGCGAACTTGGCAAGGTGCTAAATGATTGCTGATTGAAG
>JAPKCR010000204.1 GCA_026421135.1 Sulfitobacter sp.
CACAAACGCGACATTTGCCTCGCCAGCAGCAAGGCTTTCGCTGTCCATCACATCTTGCACGATCTGATCCAGCGCTATGACGGTTAATGTCGGGCTTGGTTCCTCGGCCTTGCCAAAGGCCAGTGTCGATTCACACAGATGGACGGCGCGCGTGATCGAACTGACCAGCTTGGGGGCCATCCGTTTGACGCTGGGGTCCTCGGACATCTCGATGCGATCAGTAAACAACTGCGCAGTTGTCAGGATATTGCGCAAATCGTGGCTGATCTTGCTGACTGCCTGACCCAACTGCGCCAACCGTTCTTTTTGGCGCAAGGCTTGGGTCAGCTCTGTCTCAAGCTTCATCAACGCCTCTTCAGCCTCGCGGATTTCGGTTACACCAGCCGAGGGGGCAATAATGCGCCGCGCGTCCTCGGGGGCCAGTGCATAGTTTTGCATATGGCCAACCACGCCCTTGATCGGCTTCAGCATCAGCGCGCGCAGCGCGACAAACAACAATGAGGCCGTAATGATCGAGATAACGGCAGACAGCAGCAAAATCCGGATGCCGTAGTCCACCATGGCGTCACGCAAGGGCACCGTTTGCATGGTAATTTCGATTAATGACCCTGCATCCTGAACTGGCGCACCAATCACACGGATCACCCCATCTTGGGTATCGGCCAATTGAAGAAACGCGTCCTTGATCAGCGTCAGCGCCGACGGGTCACGCAGATCAAAGGTGTTGATGATCGATTGCGGCATTGGCGAGGACAGCACCAACTGCCGAACCTCGTCACGCCGCAATACAACGTTGAAAACCTCGGCAGTCCTGAGCAATTCAGCCTCGAGTGCGGGGTCGATCATGTCATTCGCCAGCAGCGTCAGCGAAGCGATCTGTGCCCGTTCAAGACGGTTCATCAGATATTCTTGACGGAAACGCGCGATGGTTGGGACAAAAATCAGAACCTCGGCCAACATCACAAAGATGGTGGTCAGTATCAGCAACCGGCCTGAAAAGGATTTCAACATAATTAGCGGGCTCTAGGGAATGAAACGTTGCACAAAACGTACAACAGTTTTGACCAGATCGCTTTCAAACAATCGCGGCGTGAAATAAGCACCTGCTGCGCGTTTGTTGACTTCGCCAATCGTGGGATAAGGGGCAACCATGCCGGCAATTTGGCTCATTTTCATGTTATTTGCCAGTGCCAATGCCCACAGATTGATCAGCTCTCCCGCTTGATAGCCGACAATGCTGACCCCCACCGGGCGTCCCTTCACAACCATGACTTTGATCAATCCCTTGGTTTTGCGTTCGGCAATGGCGCGGTCATTGTGATTGTAGTGAAAGCGCACGACCTCGACCTTATCGCCGTGTTCATCCTTGGCTTGCGCCTCGGTCAGGCCGACTTGAGACAGTTCCGGGTCCGTATAAGTCGCCCACGGAATATGTGCGGTCTTTGCCTTGGACGGAATCGCGAACATCAACGAGCGGATCACCACGCCGGCGTGATAGCCTGCGACATGGGTGAATTGCAGCCCCCCGGCCACATCGCCGATGGCATAAACTTTGCGATTGCTAGTGCGCAGTGATGCGTCCACCTTGATGCCGTTCTTGATCGGTTCGACGCCCGCCTTTTCAAGGTCCAGCGAGTCGGTGTTGGCCTTGCGCCCCACCGCGACCAGCAAATGCGACCCTTTAAACACGCGGCCATCTTTGGCTTCGACCTCAATCGTACCGACATCTCCGCGAATCTCGGCCGCCAAAGCGCCTTCGGCAATTTCCACACCTTCATCCTTTAGCGACTGCAGCACGGCGGCGGCCATCTCCGGGTCATCTTTGGCCAGCGCCTTTTCCCCTTCGATTACAGTCACTTTGCAGCCCATGCGAATATGCGCCTGCGCCATCTCCATGCCTATCGGACCGCCGCCGATGATTAGCAGATGCTCTGGCTTTTCACGCAGATCGAACAGGGTTTCGTTTGTCTCGTGGGGGGTCTTGTCCAGTCCCGGAATGGGCGGCACCAAAGGCGAGGATCCCGTAGCGATCACGATACGCCGCGCTTTGATGATGGTGTCACCGGCCTGAACCTCGTCCTCCGAGATAAAGCGTCCGAATTCGCGGATCACATTGATCCCGAATCCTTCGAACCGCTCTTGACTGTCGACCGGCGCAATCTGCGCAATCACGTCGGCCACGTGATCTTTGGCAGCGGCATAGTCCACCTCTCCGGCGGCATCGGCCACACCGAATTGTGCGGAATGGCGCTGGCCATAAGCCGCTTTTCCCGTCGCGATCAACGCTTTGGATGGAACGCAGCCATAGTTCAGGCAGTCACCGCCCATCTTGTGGCCTTCAAGCAGGACAACATCCGCCCCCATTTGCGCGGCCCCCGCCGCAACAGAAAGCCCGCCAGAGCCAGCACCAATAATCAACAGGTCGGTTTTAATGCGATTCATTTCAACAGTTCCTTTTTGCCGGTTGCGGCCTTGAGTATGACGGGTAGGAGCGACAGGGCGCAAAGGCCAAGGATGGGAAAGAAAATATGTGGCTCAAATATGATGCCTAAGTTTGGCGTCTCTCCACCGGCAAACACTGTTCCTAGGCCCGCGCCGACCGACGTATAGACCACCGAACCGGGTATGATCCCCAAGAATGTCGAGATGATAAAACGGTATAACTTTACGCCCAGAAACGCAGGTATCAGGTTGGCCACAAAAAACGGTACGGCGGGCACTAAACGGATAAAGAACAACATCGACCACTGGTTATTGTCGATGCCCTCTTTGATCTTCCGCACCATTCCATCGGATGCATCCATCCGCGCCTTAAGTCTTTCGCCAAACCCCATCCGCGCCGCCAGAAAAATCAGCACCGCTCCGATTGTGGCCCCCGTTATATTGAATAACACCCCGAACAAGGTGCCAAATAAGAATCCGCCCGTGATGGTGGTGATACTCGCGCCGGGCAGCGAAAACGCCACGATCAAGACATATGCCGCAATGAAGACGACTACCGTCAGCACATAATTTGAGTCCCGAAAGGCGACCAGAGCCTCGCGGTTGTCGCGCAGCGTATCAAAGGTCAGGTAATCGCGAAGTGTAAAAAACCCTGCCGCCGCCACCAGAGCAATGACGATAATTGGCAGATACCTTAGCCATACGGGTTTCTCGTCTGTCTGATCTACCATTGTGCGGGTCGCTTCCTATGTTCGGTCTGTAAGACCGTATAGCCCTATAGATGGGCCAATGTGACGCAGGCAGGTAGGGATATCACGGGCGCTTGATCACAAAGCCGTATATATTGCAGAAAGTTAGGGTTACGGCGCTGGATTGAAACACTCCACCGCGATAATTGCCGTTTTTATTGCAGCTTCGTCAATTTTGCGGCCTCAAGGGTTTGACTTGCGGGCGCAGCAGCTTTAGAGGCAGGGCTTGAATTGACAGTGATGCGCCGAATCTGGTGTTGATCTAACGTATTAAGTGGAGCCGGAGCGATGAAACGCACCTTTCAACCTTCAAACCTTGTGCGCAAGCGGCGCCACGGTTTCCGTGCACGTATGGCAACAAAAGCGGGTCGCAAGATCATTAACTCGCGCCGTGCCCAAGGCCGGAAAGAACTGAGCGCGTAATTCGCGCTTTCAGGACTTTGCATTTATGACACCGTCGGAAGCACCCATGGATGGCACAAATGCCGCCCAGAGGGAAATGCTTCCGGCGGTTTCTTTGCGTTTGACAACGCTTAAAAACAGACCGAATTTCCAGCGGGCCACCAGATCACCCCGAGTGGCGGTGCCGGGCTTCATCCTTCAGATGCGCAAACGCCCTGAAGGCGAGGCTGAAGGTATACGCGTCGGTTTTACATGTTCTAAAAAAGTCGGGAATGCTGTTGCCCGCAACCGTGCCAAGCGCCGTCTGCGTGAAATTGCACGCTTGGTCTTGCCCGATCAGGGCCGCGACGGCATGGACTATGTCTTAGTCGGTCGGCAAGGGGCAACAGCCACCCTGCCCTTTTGCCAATTGCTGGCAGACCTGACCAAAGCCCTAAACATTCTGCACGGCAAAATAAAATGACATTGTTCGCCCGCGTTCTTGCTGTTCCTGTACGGGCGTACCGCTTGATCTTCAGCCCATGGCTTGGCCAAAACTGCCGGTTTCAGCCGACTTGCAGCGCCTATGCCCTTGAAGCGTTGCGCAAGCATGGCGGTATTAAAGGTGGCTGGCTGGCAATCCGACGTATTGCACGCTGCCACCCATGGGGCAGCAGCGGCATCGACAACGTTCCAGATTAACGCTTCTTATCGAAAGTGATCTGCACTTCGCCGATATCAACGCCATATTTCTTCATATACGCGCGATTGTAGACCCGCGTATCGCTAAGCTTCCAGAACCAATCGTCAAAATTCACCCGCAAGGTTCCATCTGGAACAGGCAGGTCAATTTTGTAAGCCCAATTGAAAGTATCACCCCGCGCGACACCCTTTGCAGCGCCAATCACGCCATCCGCCTGCCCTGTCCACGTGTCAGGCCCAGTCTTGGCCATCTTCCATATACGCTGTTCAGTGCTTTTGTCTTCGTACACAAATTCCTCGACCAAGGTGAGGGTCCGCCCGTCCCAAGTCCCATGGATGTCTACAACAAAGCGGCGGCGCACTGTTCCCAGTGTGTCCTGAAACTGCCCCGTTGCGACAACATGGCCGTCGAAATACTCTTCGATGTTAAGAAGGCGGTCTGACAGCAACGGGTCATCAGCATTTGGTTTTCCCGTACACGCAACAAGCCCCAGCATGACCCCCAGCATCATCCCAAAAATTCGCATCATTCCCACACCCTGATCTATCCGCCGCTTGATCGGCGATGTGACTTGATCTAAGCCAATCTCATGCTGGATCAACCTGACGATATTCACCCGCTTTTTTACGGTGCCCCCCAAAGCACCGAGTTTCGCAAACTGCGCAAGCGGCTTGTGCGCCACACGCGCGAGGCGATAGAGCAATACGGCATGATTGAACCGGGCACCAAATGGCTGGTTTGCATGTCAGGCGGCAAGGACAGCTATACCCTGCTTGCGATTTTGCACGAACTGAAATGGCGTGGACTGCTGCCTGTCGAATTGCTCGCCTGTAATCTGGACCAAGGTCAGCCGAATTTTCCAGCAACCGTTTTGCCCGCTTTTCTCGAAAAGATGGGCGTCGAGCATCGAATTGAATACCAGGACACCTATTCGATTGTGATGGACAAGATTCCCGCTGGCCGGACATTCTGCGCGTTGTGCAGCCGCCTGCGACGGGGCCACTTGTACCGCATCGCACGCGAAGAAGGCTGTAGTGCCGTTGTTTTGGGTCATCACCGCGATGACATTCTAGAAACATTTTTCATGAATTTGTTTCATGGTGGACGCCTCGCAACAATGCCACCAAAACTACTGAACGAAGAAGGCGATGTTTTTGTCTATCGCCCCCTTGCCCATGTCGCCGAAGCCGATTGCGCGAAATTTTCCGCCGCGATGAACTATCCGATCA
>JAPKCR010000822.1 GCA_026421135.1 Sulfitobacter sp.
ATGTTGGTTTGGGTGCCCAGCCGCCAACGCCATCATGGGGCCGGATGCTGGCCGACGCCCAAACACTCGTCTCAATCGCCCCACACATGGCATTGATTCCCGGCTTTGCGATTATCTTGACCGTGCTAGGGCTGAACCTGATGGGCGACGGGTTGCGTGATTACCTGGACCCACGGCTGCGAGTGACACGTGTATGACATTGCTTAGCATCACCAACTTGTCGGTCGCTATCCACAGCTACCCGATCTTGCACGATGTGACGATCAGCGTTGGCCAGGGTGAAATCGTTGCCGTGACAGGGGAGAGCGGATCAGGCAAATCCATGACGGCCCTTGCTGCGATGCAACTGCTGCCCAAGGGTGCGCTTGCCAAAGGGCGTATTGTGTTGGGTGACCAGGATTTGTTGAAACTGTCCGAACAGGAACTTTGCGGGATGCGTGGCAACGACATCGGTATGGTGTTTCAGGAACCAATGACTGCGCTAAACCCCGTGCAAGCCATTGGTGACCAAGTCGCCGAGACAATCCGCGTGCATAATCGATCTGTCTCGCGCGCTGATGCGCTGGCACAGGCGGCGGAAACCTTGGAACGTGTCGGCCTTCCAAATGCAAAATTTCCCCTGACCCGCTATCCGCACGAACTGTCTGGCGGCCAGCGTCAACGCGTCGTTATCGCGATGGCAATTGCCCTGCGTCCACTATTGCTGATCGCCGACGAACCCACAACAGCACTGGATGTGACCACACAGGCCCAGATCCTCGATCTACTTAAGTCCCTGGCTAAAGCCGACAACATGGGACTGCTTATGATCACGCATGATCTGGCTGTCGTTGCCGACATGGCTGACCGGATTGTCGTCATGCGCAAAGGCGAGGTCGTCGAACAAGGGGAAACCCAATCCTTGCTGCGCGAAATGCGCCACCCCTATACGCAAATGCTGTTCGCCGCGTCGAACCACAAGGTTGCATTGCCCCCCGCACCTACGCCAGCGCCGCTGCTTGAGGTGCAAAATGTCAGCCGGGATTACCGTTTGCCCCGCACAACAATGTTTGGAAAGCCCGCCGCGTTCAGGGCCGTCCACGACGTCTCCTTCACCATCAAACGCGGGGAACGATTGGGCCTTGTCGGTGAGTCAGGCTGCGGAAAATCGACCCTAACAAAGGCAATACTGGGCCTTGAGCAAGTTCAGGCGGGCACCATTACCCTAGAGGGAGAACCGGTATTCACTGGGAACCAGCCAAACCTTTCCGTGCGTCGCAAAATGCAGGTGGTGTTTCAGGACCCTTTTGGCAGCTTCAATCCCCGTCACCGCGTTGACCGTCTGATCACTGAACCTTTTCATCTATTGGCTGACCCGCCCAAAGGTGCCGCTCGCGACAACGCCATTGACGAGGCCCTGACCGCCGTCGGTCTGACGCCAGACGATGCCCATAAATATATTCACGAATTTTCCGGCGGACAGCGCCAGCGCATTGCAATAGCGCGCGCGCTGATTATTCGCCCCGATCTGATCCTCTTTGATGAGGCTGTTAGCGCACTTGATGTCTCGGTGCGCGCCCAGATCCTCGACCTGCTCGTTGATCTTTGCAAAGCTTATGACCTGACCTATCTTTTCATCTCGCATGATCTGT
>JAPKCR010000823.1 GCA_026421135.1 Sulfitobacter sp.
GCCGGCGACGTGATGACGCTGGCCGATTTTGCGGCCGCTGCACATCTATCGTCGCTTGATTATATCTCGGATGTGGATTGGAACCGGTCGGACGTTGTAAAAGACTGGTACGCCAAGATAAAATCCCGTCCTGCATTTAGGTCTTTGCTGGCCGATCAGGTGCCGGGGTTCCCGCCCCCAAAGCATTACAATGACCTTGATTTTTAAGCTTAAACCGTTGGGGGCTATCCGCCCGCAGACCCCCGAGGATTTTTTCGAGCCAGAGAAAACATGGACGATTTAAAGGATCGTTTGGTTGCTCAGGCGTTGGCCGAGGGTTTTGTGGCGTGCAGGATTTGCCGACCTTCGGATGTTCCCGAAGTACCCGCGCGATTGGCCGCTTTTGTTGAGGCAGGATATCACGGGCAGATGGCTTGGATGGAAGACCGGATGGAATGGCGCGGTAATCCCGCCGCTTTATGGCCCGAAGCACGGTCGGTGATTATGCTAGCAGAAAGCTATGCCCCTGAACATGATCCGACCGCCGTCTTGGAGCAGCCTGAGAAGGCTGCGGTTTCTGTCTATGCACATGGCCGCGATTATCATGATGTTGTGAAAAAGCGCCTAAAGCGACTGGCAAGATGGTTGATTGAACAGGAAACCTGCGAGGTGAAAGTGTTCGTGGATACTGCCCCGGTGCCAGAAAAGGCTTTGGGTCAGGCCGCTGGTTTGGGATGGCAGGGCAAGCACACCAATCTTCTCAGCCGCGAATGGGGAAACTGGGCCTTTTTGGGTGCGATTTTCACCACACTCGAATTGCCCGCCGACAGTGCCGAAGTTGATCATTGCGGGTCATGCAGGTCTTGTTTGGATGCCTGCCCGACAGATGCCTTTCCGGCCCCATACCGCTTGGATGCGGGGCGGTGTATTTCCTATCTGACCATTGAACATAAAGGTCCAATTGATCTGGAGCTGCGTGAAAAATTGGGCAATCGGATATACGGATGTGATGATTGCCTTGCGGCGTGCCCGTGGAACAAGTTTGCCGTTGCGGCCAGTGATATGCGGTATCACGGTGGGGTCGGTGCGCCTGATTTGTCAGAGCTGGCAACCCTTGATGACAAAGCATTCCGGGCGCGGTTCTCGGGATCGCCGATCAAGCGGATTGGCCGTAACCGGTTCGTCCGCAATGTCCTCTATGCCATCGGAAATTCAGGCGCGGCCCGTCTTTCGCCCGCTGCACAAGCCCTTATGGGTGACCCTGACGCTACAGTTTCGGACGCAGCGCGCTGGGCCGTGACTCGCTTGGCAGCGAAATGACGCAAACAGGCTGGACCTGCACGGGGTAATCTCTAAACCCGTGCAAGTAGTTCAAGGAGAAGACGATGGCGTTGCTTCTGGGTGTTGATACCGGCGGAACCTATACTGATGCGGTGTTGATCCGTGACGAAAAGACTGTGATCGCGTCAGCCAAGGCGCTGACGACCCGCAATGACCTTGCAATCGGTGTTGGCAATGCGGTGCGCGCGGTGTTGGAAAAGGCGAAGGTAAAGGCGGCTGATGTATCGCTTGCTTCTTTGTCGACGACGTTGGCAACCAATGCGCTGGTCGAAGGGCAAGGCGGCCGCGTTGCTCTGATCTATGTCGGTT